>NZ_PIZT01000004.1:0-153292 GCF_002834115.1 Methylomonas sp. Kb3
TGAACGAGTTCTTGCAGCCACAGAACATTCTGATGCCGGTGTTGAACATCGGCCTGCCGGATCGCTTCGTCGAGCAAGGTAGTCGCGAGGAATTGCTGGCATTATGCAGCCTGGATACTAAGGGTATCTTGGCTAAGATTCGGGCGGTTTGTGCGTAAACAGCCCGATGTTACAGAGCTATTTCAAGTCCTTGTACCAACGCACGATGTCGGAAGCGTATGCGTTGGCGGCCAGGGAAATAGTATCGGCGCTAAAAGAGAATGGCGGAGCATGTCTTGACTGTGGTGCCAACAGCGGCTATTGGTTTGATCGCCTTGCTACCGAAATAGGTTTAACCCACGCTCAATATCACGGCATCGAGTGGGATAGTGACAGCGTCAATGCGGCCCGGTTAAAGCAGCTTAATGTTCAGCAGGGCGATCTGAATAAAAAGCTGCCTTTCGAAAACGACAAATTCAGCTGTGTATTCGCGCTTTCTGTTTTGGAACATTTACTAAATGGCTGTCATTTTCTCAAAGAGACGCATAGAACATTAGAGCCAGGGGGCAAACTGGTGCTTTTAACCCCAAACATTAGCACTTATTTCACCGCCGCCCTGATTCTTGCCGGAAAAATGCCCTCTAGCGGCCCACACCCCGACTCGGATATTTTGCTGAAATCGGAGGAAGTTTTTAAGGTCAGCGCAGATGAACTTCACTGGGATACCGAGTCCGATACACCTGTTCACCGCCATTTAGTGGTATTCAGTTACTTGACGCTGAAAAAATATCTAAACACTATTGGTTTCTCACAAGTCACGGGGTATGGCTTTGGCTTATATCCGCTGCCAAACTTCATTCAGCCTGTTTTTGAAAAAATCGATCCTTACCATTGTCACCAAATGGTCTTCATTGCCAGAAAATAATTATTGATTAACTATTGCACATAGATAAATGTTAGAAATCCTGCAAATACCGGTTCTACAAGACAATTACATTTATCTATTACAAGACACTTATTCCGGATTGACCGCCGTGATTGACCCCGCCGTTGCCGATCCGGTTATCGATGTTTTAGTCGAAAAATCCTGGCAACTTGATTACATTTTTAATACCCATCATCACAGCGACCATATAGGCGCCAATTTACAACTCAAGCAGCAAACCGGCTGCAAGATCGTTGGCTCGGCAGCCGACCAGGCGCGTATCCCCGGCATTGACATACTGCTCGGCGACGGGGATGTAGTTAAACTCGGCAATCAGTGCTTTCAGGTCATCGACACACCCGGCCATACCGTAGGGCATATCGTTTATTACAGCGCCGATAGCCAGGCTTTGTTTTGCGGCGACACTTTGTTTTCGCTGGGTTGCGGCCGATTGTTCGAAGGCAGCGCCGAACAGATGTGGCATTCGTTGGAAAAACTGAAAGCCTTGCCGGCCGAAACCCGCATCTACTGCGCCCACGAATATACCGCCGCAAATGGCCTTTTTGCGTTGTCGGTTGATCCGGACAATCCGCAATTGCGACAGCGAATTGATCAAGTCGCCGAACTTCGCCAACAAAACCGCCCCACCCTTCCCTCGACTATCGGCCTGGAATTGGCGACCAACCCTTTTTTTAGGGCGCACGACCTCGGCATTCGCAGCAATATCGGCATGACAGACCAATCCGACTTGGCGGTTTTCAGGCAATTACGCCTATTGAAAGACCAGTTTCGATAAATCGACCCCAGCTGTCGATACCCTTTAATTCTGCTAGACTGTTGTCCACATTTCGGCATGTTTCCTTGCCAACCTTTGGATTTTCATGAATAACATCCCGTCGATCAGCATCGTCATCCCCGCGAAAAACGAATCTAAAAATCTGCCGTCCTTTTTACCGCTGTTACATCTGCTGTACCCGGATGCGGAAATTCTGCTGATAAACGATGGCTCGACGGACGATACTGCCGCCATCGCTCGCGCGGCCGGTGTCACAGTGATTGATCACCCTTACAGCATGGGCAACGGTGCGGCGATTAAAACCGGAGCCAGACATGCAAAAAACGATATTTTGGTGTTTATGGATGCCGATGGACAACACGACCCCGGCGACATTCCGGCGTTGCTTAACAAACTGAACGACGGCTACGATATGGTGGTCGGTGCCCGAAACGCCGGTAGCCATGCCTCATTATTCCGACGTCTGGCGAATAAGTTCTACAATAAGCTGGCATCAATGATGACCGGACACAAAATAGAAGATCTTACCTCCGGATTTCGTGCGGCCCGAGCCAACAAATTCCGCAAATTTCTTTACTTGTTACCCAACGGTTTTTCTTATCCGACCACCAGTACGATGGCGTTTTTTCGCTCCGGCTTCCCGGTAGCCTACATTCCTATCCACGCCGGCAAACGCAGCGGCAAAAGCCATATCCGGCTGATGCATGACGGTTTTCGATTTTTTATTATTATCTTACGGATTGGGGTGCTGTTCTCGCCCATGCGGCTATTTTTACCCATCAGCAGCATAGTATTTAGCTTGGGAGCCGGCTATTACGGCTACACCTACTTCACGGAAAACCGATTTACCAATATGAGCGCAGTACTGTTTTTGTCGTCCTTGTTTATCTTTCTGATCGGCATCGTTTCCGAACAGATTTCATCCTTACATTATAAAAATATCGAATAGCTCAAACCTTCACGCTGCTGAAAATCACAAACTTGGCATTTGCCGCCAGCTGCCGGCAATTGCCGAATAATTTCTTCAGCGCCAGATGATAGTTCAAATGGCGATTACCGATTACCCGTAACTCACCGCCCTTACGCAAGACCTTATGTGCCTGCCGGAACATCTGCCAGGCAATATGATCGCCTATGGTGTGCTGTTGATGGAACGGCGGGTTACAGACTATGCAGTCTGCACTGTTCTCCGGGTAATCGCTCAAACAGTCGGCAACTAAAAAATCGGCCTGCCGACTATCGGCAAAAGCCGCCGCAAAATTTTCTTTGGCCGAGGCGATAGCCATAAACGATTCGTCGATAAACCCTATTCGCGCATTTGGGTTTTGTTTTGCCAACATCACGCCGACGATGCCGTTACCACAACCCAAATCGATAAAATCTCGGTACTCGGAGTTTTGCGGCAGATGCTCCAATAAAAAACGGGTGCCTATATCCAGGCTATCGCGAGAAAATACGTTGGCGTGATTGCAGACCGAAAGATCGCTATTCTCCAACTGATAGCGCGTGGGATAAGGGTTTTCCGGCAGTTGCAGATTTTGATCCACACTGGCAAAAATCAGTCTAGCTTTTTTCACCGCCAAAGAGGGCTGCGTGGGCCCGACCAAGCGCTCCAGCAATTTCCAGGTGTTTGGCGGTAAGGTCTTTACCATACCGGCAGCGATTACCCGACAATCAGCCTTCAACAACGGTTTAAGCCTATGCAATTGATACTCCAGCAAAGCCATGGTTTTGGGGATTTTAATCAGTAGGTAATCAATGTCCGCTTCCGGTAGCGACAGGCTATCCAACAAGCGCACTCGCTCGTGGTCTATGCGATTCAATGCCAGATTAATACGTGTCGCCTGCTGCGAAAGCCAGGAATCGGACATAGCGGTTGGCCGGTAAGCGCTTAGCGAAACTGCCAACGCACCGAAGCTGTCATTGAGGATGACGATACTGCCATGCTCGGCAATGCCTGCGGCAGCCAGGTGATTTAACAGATATTCGTCAGCAGCATCCCAAGCCCGCAGCAGTTCATTTTTGCGAAAAGGTAAGCGCTGGAGTTGAAAAACTCCTAGCGGACTAGCTAATTCCAGATCCATATTCCGAGAAAAATAAAGTTGCTATACCCCAGGGCATAAAAGGTAGATAGATGTCATGACGGCACTTCAAGGAATTAGGTTAACCGCCAGGGCAGCGACAATTTGCCACGCGGCAAAATGCCACATTTTCAGGACAGTGTCGCTTCAGTAAACTGCAAGCAACTCTTGTATGCGCCCCTATGGGGAATGAGAGTTATACCCCACCTCTCCGAACGGCCGGTCCATCGCAACATGGACCCGGTCGTTTTTTTTAGCTAGCCCGACGTAGCTTATCGGCCGAAGATCCGGCAAACAGGCGATAAAAGTTCTCGGTCGATTGCTCGGCAATGGCTTCGACAGAGGTTCCGCGCAAATCCGCAATATGTTCCGCCACGTAGCGCACATAGGTCGGATAATTCGGTTTACCGCGATACGGCACCGGCGCCAGATACGGTGAGTCGGTTTCAATCAGAAAACGGTCGGCTGGTATTTTACGCGCCACATCTTTGATGGCTTCCGCGTTCTTGAAGGTCACGATGCCCGAAAAAGAGATATAGAAATTCAAATCCAATGCTTTTTCCGCATAAGCCCAATCCTCGGTAAAACAGTGGATAATCCCGCCCACTTGGTCCGCGCCTTCTTGCCGCAACACATCCAAGGAATCCTGCCCAGCTTCGCGAGTATGGATAATTAAAGGCTTGTTGAGTGTCTTGGCGGCGGCGATATGGGTGCGAAACCGTTGAAACTGCCATTCCAAATCGCCCTCGCTACGAAAATAGTCCAGCCCCGTCTCACCAATGGCGATCACTTTTTCGTTATCGGCCAACTGCAGCAAGTCATCCAGCGTGGGCTCACGCCCATCATGAACATTTGGATGCACGCCCACCGACAAGGAGATGTCCGAATACGGCATGACTTGCTCCAGCATAGCCGGATAGGCTTCCATATCGATAGCAATACACAGCATATGGCTGATCTGGGCCGCGCGTGCCGCTTGCATGAAGGTATTGAAATCATTAGCGTAGGGCGCCAAGTCGATACGATCAAGATGGCAGTGGGAGTCGATGAACATGAGTTTAGAAAAGTAAAGACAAGCGGCAAAGTCCGCCCGCAAAAGTGTTTACATGGTGTGCGTGGAGCGATCAGATTCTAATGCACCGGCCAGATAGGTTTCGATTTTATTGCGCGCAGCACCACCATCCTGATCACTGAATTGCACGCCAATACCGGCGGCGCGATAGCCTTCCGCGCCGGACGGCGTTTTCCAGATAATTTTACCGGCAATCGGCAAGCGTTCAGTTTCGTCCATTAAATTCAGCAACATGAACACTTCCTCACCCATCTCGTATTCGCGTTTGGTCGGGATGAACAAGCCGCCATTTTTCACGAAGGGCATGTACGCCGCATACAGCGCGTTTTTATCCTTGATCGATAAGGACAGGATACCTTGTCTGGGTGCTGCTGATTCTGCCATACGCTTAGTGTCTATTCAGTTGCGACCAGCTAATCAATAGCTGCTCGACCATCAATTGTTTATTAAGTTGCGTGTTCAATTGCGACTTGGTGGTAAGCACATTATCGTAAAACCGATAGAGGCGTTTCAATTCTAGCCGCTGGGCGAGGGCTTGCAAGGCATTTTTCAGATCCGGATTGGCAAGTTCCAGCGATTCCGCCCGGTAAGCGCATTTAACAATATCAGCGACCCAGCTTGCCATCCAGCGTAACACCACGGCCAAATCAATCTTTTCCTGCTTTTGCCAGAATTCGGCGACGGTTAACAGATTCTCTTTGCCTTGTGCCACTTGCAACCAGGCGTCGAAATACTGCTGCCGGAGCTGAATCATATTGAGTTCGGCGTATTGCTGAGCCAATAGCGGCGAGCCTTGGGCCAGAGTTAAGAGCAGATCGGCCTGCTCTCCGACACTGCGCTGCTGCCGCAACCAAGTCATTGCCAGTTCGTGAGCGGGGGTTACGCAATCGATTTTCTGACAACGACTGCGAATCGTCGCTGGCAAACGGCTCGGTTGCTCGCTGATCAACAATAAGCACGTGCGTTCGGTCGGCTCTTCCAGACATTTCAAAAACGCATTCGCCGAAGCCGTATTCAAGGCATCGGCCGGCTGAATAATCACCACGCGGTAGGCATGGTCATATTGCGGCTTCAACGCCAGCTTGACGATTAACTGCCTGATTTTGTCGATACCGATGGCCTTGCCCGGTTCGTCAGGTTCTATCGTCAGAAAATCGGGATGGGTTTGCGCATCGAACAATTTACAAGCAATGCAATGACCGCAGGCACTCGCATCGGCCAGCGGCGCGTGACACAACAGGGTTCGGGCGTAATATCCGGCCAAATGCCGTTTGCCTTGCCCTGCCGCGCCGGAAAACAGCAAGGCTTGCGGGATGCGTTGTTGCTCGATATAACCGTGCAACTGCCGCCAATTATCCTGTTGCCAGGGGTAAACCTGCATTTGGGTAGACATCAATCGGCCCACAAGCCTGCCAACTCAAGGCGCAACTGCTGTTGCACCTCGCTGAGCGGCAAACTGGCATCGATAATTTTGTAACGACGCAAATCCGTCGCGGCACGTTGCAAATATGCTTGCCGGACTCGGTCGAAAAACGCTAACTGTTCGGTTTCAAACCGGTCCAGTTCGCCCCGATGCTTGGCGCGCTGCATGCCGATTTCTATCGGCGCATCGAGGACAAAGGTCAAATCCGGCCGAAGCGTGCCCTGCACGGTGTTTTCCAGCCAGGCTATGGTGTGTAGATCCATATGGCGGCCTCCGCCCTGGTACGCATAAGTAGCGTCAGTGAAACGGTCGCACACCACCCACTGCCCTTGCTGCAACGCCGGCAAGATCACTTGTTGAATATGTTGAGCGCGAGCCGCGAACACCAACAACAACTCGGCTTGCTCGGTCAAACTTTCCGCTTGCCGTTCCAACAAAATCCCGCGAATCTTTTCGGCAATGCCGGTACCACCCGGCTCGCGGGTCAGTACCAACGGGATGCCTCGTTCTTCCAGCAGCTGTTTGATAAATTGCAGATTGGTGGACTTGCCAACGCCTTCTCCACCTTCCAGCGTAATAAATCGTCCGTGTGTCATCGTTGATATTGATCGACGTATTTTTCGTGTTCAGCCAAGGTCGAAGAAAACGCATGGCGGCCATTGCCGCGGGCGACAAAAAACAAAGCATCACTATTATCCGGGTGCAAGGCGGCTACTATCGCCTGCTTGCCCGGCATTGCAATCGGTGTGGGCGGCAGGCCTTCGATGATATAGGTGTTGTAGGGTGTGGGTTCGCGCAAATCTTTATGCCGGATATCGCCATGGTAATCGTCGCCCATGCCATAAATGACGGTAGGATCGGTTTGCAACAACATGCCTTTCTTTAAACGCCGCGCAAATACCCCGGCGATCTTTCTGCGCTCTTCGCCGGCGCCGGTCTCTTTTTCGACAATAGACGCCAAAATCAACGCCTCGTAAGGGTTTTCCAAGGGCACGCCGTCATCGCGTTTTTGCCATTCTTCGTTCAACACCGCTTGCATGCGATCATGCGCACGCTTAAGCAAATCGACATCGGAGGTATTTTTTTCAAAGAAATAGGTGTCGGGAAAAAACAAACCCTCCGGATGATTCTTATCCGAACCGATTTGCGCCATCAGGTCTTCCAATTGGTTATCGGTCAGCGTGTGTTGCAGGTTGGGGTTGTTTTTGATGGTATTGAACATTTGCTTAAAGGACCAACCCTCCGGAAACGTAATCGAATACTTGCGGGTTTTACCATCGGTCAATTGTTGCAGAATGTCGGCGGCGGTAGAACCTTTCGCTAACACATACTCACCCACCTTCAACAAATGGTCGAGATTTTTCCGATAGGCAAACAACCGAAACCATAAGCGATTCACCGTCACCTGCTGGGCACGCAGATTTTTCACCACCGATTCCAGCGTATCGCCTTTTTTAATTTCAATCACGGTTTCGGTCATGACGACCGGCTTTTTTAGAATCAGTTGATAGTGCATGCCGGCCCAAATCGACACCAAACCCAATACCATCAATAATGTAAATGCGATAATGCTTCTAAACACTGCTATACCTCTGCCATGCGGGCTGCGTTGAGCAAGTCTTGCAAGCGCCGGGTGATGGCGCCGACACTAAAAACTTGCGCTTCCAGCCGTTTAATCGGCCAGATACCGATTACCGAGTTGCTGACAAATAGCTCGTCAGCCTGCAAAACGGCAGTTTGATCGATTGCTTGCTCAAACAACGGTAGCTTGCTGCACTGCGCGAACGCCATAATCAACTCTCGCACAATACCGGCGACGCCGCATTGTCCCAACGGCGGCGTGTATAAACTGCCTGACTTGACGATGAATAGATTACTCATCGTGCCTTCCACGACCTGGCCTTGAGTATCCAACATCAAACCCTCTTGAATCGAATCATCTTGCCATTCCGCTCTGGCTAAAATCTGCTCGAGTCGATTCATGTGTTTGATACCGGCCAAGCTAGAATTCAAAGACAAACGCTGTTCGCAAAAACGCGCGGCGATGCCGTCTGTTTGAAATTGCAGGGGATAATCGGGGTAAGGATGCAGGCTGAACAGCCTGGTAGGGATAACTTGCTCTGGCTGCCGGTAACCGCGGCCACCACTGCCGCGCGTGACCATCAATTTCAACACGGCCCGCTCGCTGGATTCGCACAATTTCCGGGCTTCCGTGTCGAGCAAGACAGTATCCGGCATCGGGATTCGCAGCCGGCGACAACCCTCTGCTAAGCGTGTTAGGTGGCGATCAAAAAACAGCGGTTTGCCCTGCAATACTTCGACAGTCTCGAATAGACCGTCGCCGTATTGAAATCCTCGATCAGCAACATCGACACAGTGTCTGTGCTCGCCGTTCAATAAAAACATAGCCAGACGACACTGCGGAAGCGGAAACGCTTATTGGTAACGTTTGAAAACCAGAGAACCGTTGGTGCCACCAAACCCAAACGAGTTGGAAATGGCAACATCGATGTTCATGTTTCTGGCTATGTTCGGGACATAATCCAGATCGCACTCAGGATCGGGATTTTCCAAATTGATGGTGGGTGGTGCGATTTGGTGCTGGATAGCCAATGCCGTCAATACCGCTTCGATGCCACCCGCCGCGCCTAGCAAATGACCGATCATAGACTTGGTGGAACTGACGGCCAATTTATAAGCGTGATCGCCTAGCGCCAACTTCATGGCATGCGTTTCGCCAATATCTCCAGCCGGCGTCGAGGTGCCGTGGGCATTAATGTAGTGCACGTCTTCAGGATTAACTTTAGCGTCACGCATCGCATTGCGCATGCAACGCGCCGCGCCTTCGCCACCTTCAGACGGCGAAGTAATATGGTATGCGTCGCCACTCATGCCGTAGCCAACCAGCTCCGCGTAAATTTTCGCCCCGCGCGCCTTGGCATGCTCCAGTTCTTCCAGGACTACTACTCCGGCGCCGTCGCTGAGGACGAAACCGTCACGGTCGCGGTCCCAGGGTCGGCTAGCAGTGGTAGGGCTGTCATTACGGCGCGACAAGGCTTTTGCCGAAGCGAATCCACCCATCGCGGTCGGCGAGGTCGTGCAGCGCTCTGCACCACCGGCCACCATCACATCGGCATCGCCGTATTTGATCAGGCGCGCAGCGTCGCCAATATTATGCGTACCGGTTGAACAGGCGGTGACGATGGCAAAGTTGGGGCCTTTCAAACCGTATTTGATCGACAGATTACCGGAAATCATATTAATGATGTTGCCCGGCACAAAGAAAGGCGAAATCCGTCTTGGTCCGCCGGCCACGTAGGTGGCATAGCATTCTTCAATACCGGTAATGCCGCCGATGCCGGCGCCGATAGCCACACCGATCCGCTCGGCATTTTCTTCGGTGACTTCAAAACCGGAATCCTCAATCGCCTGGCAGCCCGCTGCAATGCCGTAATGCACGAAACCGTCCATGCGCTTGGCATCCTTCTCGGCAATATAGTCGCCGATATTGAAATTTCTGATGACACCGCCGAACGTCGTTGCAAAAGGGGATATGTCAAATGAATCGATCGGACTAATGCCGCTCTTCCCGTTGACAATGCCATCCCAGGTATCGGCAACATTATTGGCTAACGGCGTAATGGCGCCTAAGCCCGTTATAACAACTCGACGTGTGCTCACAGTAAACTACCGGTAAAAAAAGAAGACAACCAGAGAAGGGAGATAAACCGGCTAGTGGATGGCAAGCACCCACTAACTTTTGGAAACAACTTACTGCAGATTGGCGTTGATGTAATCGATAGCCAATTGGACTGTGGTGATTTTTTCAGCTTCTTCGTCTGGAATTTCGCATTCGAATTCTTCTTCCAGAGCCATGACGAGTTCAACTGTGTCTAAAGAATCAGCACCAAGATCGTCAACAAAAGACGCATCGTTCGCGATTTCTTCTTTTACGCCTAATTGTTCTGCGACAATCTTTTTTACTCGTTCTTCGATATTACTCATATTTTTTTCCTCGAACAATGCAAATGCCTGACTGCGAGCACTTACCTTATCTTTAGTGTTGTATTAATTGAATTTGCAATCTCGTCACTGGCCTTGCCTAACGACAGCGCGGATTATACTTTATGTTCCAAAAAATTCACAACATTCGCCCGCGACTAGGCGATTCGCGGCCTGAGGCTATGTTTTCCCGCTCAAATTTTTAATAATTTCTTCCAAAGGCACCAAATTCAGTTTGATCCGGAACAAAACTGCCTGGTTCTCCAACACGCCAAAACATTCGTAGGTACGCAGCATGATACTGGTGTGATTCAGGGTTTTATCCGGGGACTCCGGCAGTTGCTTGACCAGAATATGCAGCTTGTCGTTGTTTTTCAAAGTCGCCAGATGCACGCGATCCACTGAAATGTCGTGAGAGGTGTATACCATCGGATTGCGTTTGAAGTCGTGGTTTTCCAACTGCGCCTTCTCCAGCAACGCGCCGGACGTCAAACTGCAGGGAAACACTTCCGGATACTGCGCCACCTGCAACAACTCGTCGAAATAATCCGACTGTTCCGCAAACGATCCGGACAAAAAGTTCTTGACGTTGCCGTTATTCATCCACTTGCGCTTTAAAAAAAACTCGGTGCCGGGCACCACGGTTTTATCGCATAGGGCATTCAAATCCGGCAGGCCGCTTAAATCAGTATCCGCTAAAAACAAAGGCTGTTTGGTTTCTTTTTTATACCCCAGCAAAATGGTTTTGCCTTGCGACTTTATCGCGATGCGATTGGTCAAAGTCAGCTCGGGTATTGTCGCAATCAAGGTCTTTTTAATATCCAGCGTCATCTCTTGCCGCGGCCGCAAGGCATTAACAAAGATGATCTGATAATTACTAAAACGCAGCTGATTGTCGGCGATAATCTGGTCTTCGTGATGCGCCTCCCGGTATAAGCGCATCTGATATTCGATCAAAGTATTTAACTGAAAGCCCAGCACGATCGGGCCTTTAAACGGATTGTGCGTGACCTGCAGCCATTTATGCTTGTCGTGAAACAAGTTGAAATCGTCAGATGCGTTGCGGGCGACTTCGATATGAATTTGTTCGAAAGTAAACGATTTATCTTTCATCGATGACCAATGACAGTAGATATGAGCCGGCTATTCTAGGCTGATTGCGGTAAATCAGGAAATAACGCACCAAACCAGCTTGTTCTGAGCCGACAACAATCCTCGGCCTGGACCGGAAATCAGCTTACTATCGACATATCCTTACTAACTTGGTTAACGACAAGCCATCTGCATATCTAATGACACAAAAACCGCCGGTGTGCTTATCAGTTATTCATCTTGATAAGTGCCGCTACCTGCCCGCGTATTTCTGCACCGACCCGACTATCCAGTTGAGCCAGCCACCGCTCCGGAATCTGCGCCAATCCATACTTGGCCCCTGCCAACATCCCGGCCAAGGCACCCGTCGTATCGGCATCGCCGCCCTGATTCACGGTAGCAATCAGGCAAGATTCGAAATTATCGGTATTGAAGAAATAATGCAGCACCGTCTGTGTGGTATCGACGATGTAGGCCGAGGCTTTACTCGGATAAGGGTGGTAGGCAAATTCGCTGTATTGGTTGATCAAGCGTTTGGCCTCCAGTAAACAGGCTTCAACAGGTTGTCCATGAATCAACTGGTTAGTCATTCGACCCAATGCCAGCGTAGCAGCGTCGGACAATGGATTATGGTGGGTGATGTGGCTCTGCTCCAGACTCCATAATTCGAAATCATCCGGCCGATTTAGCGTCGCCAACACCACCGGCAAATTACGCATACAGGCGCCGTTACCGGCGTCATCTTCACGCGGCAACCCCATCAATACACCTTCATCACGATACCGCACGAGGCCGCGTCGGCAAGTATTGCCCACATCCGGCGGATCGCTTTCCAACCAGGCGAGAAAATTGTCGGCCACAGACTTCAAATTCCAACCTTGATGCTCAATGATAGCCCGCCCCAAGGCCAGCGACATTTGCGTATCGTCTGTCACCTGCCCCGGCTCCAAACCCAGCCAGCCGCCGCCTATCATTTCGGTATGCACGCCGTAACGACTCTGAATTTGCTTCGGCGACATGAATTCCACCGTCGCACCCAGCGCGTCACCACAAGCAAAACCCAGGTAAGCACCCAGGGCCCGATCCATTAATTGCTCATTCATCGCAACACCTTCACTCGATAATCACCGCCAATCACCAAATATTCGGCCTCGCCGCGCAAGGCGTGGTGCGGCAACAAATCGTTAAAAAACACCAGCTTCACCATCGGCACCTCAACCTCCAAAACATAGCCGCCAAATTCGCTGGCGATGCTGTAGCGGTCGGTAAACGACACAATGCTGTTGAAATGCACAATCTTGTGCTCGCGGCTCCAATCGCCCAAGGCATTGACCCCTCGATAAAGGGTTTTGTGGGTTGCAGCCGGCACCTGAAAGCGCTCGATCACCCACTGGCAAAACTCATATAACAAATCCAACTGCATGTAGATGCAATTATTGTGGTAGCGGCTGTTCATCTTTTCTTCGATGTAAGTTACCCAGTCCTTACTCATGAAACTGCTGATTTGTTGTTTATGGTAATTGGGGAACAGGCCAAAGCGGCTTTCCACCCAACCCTTCAGTACCGCACCTTGAGCGTTATTGGAATCCAGACCCCAATCTTGAATCAGGCGCAGATAGCTGTTGCGGTAACGCCGCCGGCCGTCGGCATCGTCGCGTAAACGCTGCTCGGTTTCGAAGCCGAATACCACGCACATGTAGTCTTGAAATATCCGCCCGCAATCCGCCAACGAGGCTTGTCCGGCCAACTGCTCAAACAGTCCGGGCGCGGATTCTCGGGTTCCGGCGATATGCAAGGGCTTGGGGTATTCGTTAAATAGGTGACTGGCCAAACACGCCGTCGCCATGCCGATCAAATTGGTACTGTGGCCGTGCAGGGAAATATCGGGCATGGGGGCTAACTGAGAAGAATGTCGGACACTGATAAGCCCTAATTCTCACATCGAATAGGGAAATTAGCCATACGAAATAAACTTTCCCGAACTATTCTTCCGGAATTCCCGGTACCACAAAACGCTCTCGATTCCGCGCAACCGGCTAGCTAGCTGGAAATAGCAAGCACCAAGCAAGAACCTAGCCGTTTATTGTGATTGACATCACACAAAGACAGAGAATACAGTGCGCTAGCCAATTGATTATTAAACAAAAAACAAGCGATCAATAACAGGCAAAACAATAACAACACACAGGAGAGTCATATGAAAAAGTATGTAGCCGAGTCCTTCGGGACATTTTGGTTGGTTCTTGGTGGCTGCGGTAGCGCGGTGTTAGCCGCTGCATTTCCGAATGTGGGCATCGGCTTGCTCGGCGTTTCGCTGGCGTTCGGTTTGACAGTACTGACCATGGCCTATGCCATCGGCCATATTTCCGGCTGCCACCTCAATCCGGCGGTATCGGTTGGCTTGTGGATGGGCGGCCGCTTTCCGGCCAATCAATTGTTGCCTTACATCGTTTCGCAAGTGCTCGGCGCGATTGCGGCCGGCGGCGTGTTGTATTTAATCGCCAGCGGCAAAGCCGGATTCGACGTAGCCGCCGGCTTTGCCTCCAACGGTTACGGCGAACATTCGCCGGGCGGCTACTCCCTATTGTCCGCATTAATTACCGAAGTGGTGATGACCATGATGTTTTTACTGATCATCCTCGGCGCCACCGACGCCCGCGCCCCTGCCGGACTGGCGCCTATCGCGATTGGCTTGGGCCTGACATTGATTCACCTGATCAGCATTCCGGTCACCAACACTTCAGTCAATCCAGCGCGCAGCCTGGGTGTGGCGGTTTACGTCGGCGACTGGGCCTTGGCGCAACTCTGGCTATTCTGGCTGGCGCCGATTATTGGCGCGGTTTTGGGCGCATTGATTTATCGCTTTATCGGCAGCCCGGACGAGTAACCCCCGAGCTTACTTCAGCGCGGTTCAGTAAGCCTTCGTCATTCCCGCGAAAGCGGGAATCCATTTTGGCAACAGGGCTACCTGCTGCGCGTCAGTGACAATATTAGGGCCGGATTAATCAGGCATCGCCAGCCGGCCAGCTATCTTGAAATCAACATTTCGCCAGCGATTCTGATATGGATACAAAAATCTACAAAGGCCGATCAAATGTATCCGGCGCAATTGCGCTAAATGACGGCTACTTCATCACTGCGGACGACGAAGACAACGAACTAAGCGTGTTCGACCATCTGACGCGAAATCCCGCCGATCTCGAAGAGCTGAATATCCAAGCCGCGTTCTTTTTTCCGAATAATGAAAACCAGATCGTACTGCTAAGCGACGAGAGCGAGGACAAGAAAAGCTTTCAATGCGTTTCTGTGGCGCTTTAACAGGGAAATACCCGGTTTTTAGATTCGAATTAAATAAGGTAAAAAACGCCCCGCTTTGAATATTTCTACTTTCACCCGGAAGAGCTTCAATAACAAAGCGTATTTGAGCAGGCGACTCGAACCTGCCTTGTATATCACCCTGGTTAGGGCGATGCACAGACACCACATCATTACTTGCTACATACACTGCACAAAATAACACTCAAATAATATTGGAAAAGTAAAATGGAAAACTTTGTTATATTGATTGGCGGCCCAGGTTTATTTATGGGTTGTGATAAAGCTCATGACCAGCGTTGGTCAAATTATATTGTGCCATTGCAATTGGCTGCGATGAAAAACTTGTACAATAAACAACCCAAGGAGTTAATTCATTGGGTATTATACGAGCCGCCTTATAAAAAAAGATGGGATGCTGACTCAGTTATCACCAAAGCCGAAGAAAAGGAAGATGACGGATATAACCTACACAGTATCCGAAAAATGGCAACAGATAAATTAATAGCAGCGGGCGGCACCAGCTATATAAATAAAATTCAAACCATTGCTAAAACCTACAGCATTCAATACAAAGGAATTAATCAACCAGAAGACTTTTGGAGCTATCTGCTATCACTGAGCGATAACTCTATTAGCCGGGTTTGGTATAGCGGACATGCTAGCGGGGATGGATTAATGCTAGCTCTTACTCATAATTCGGCATGTCAAGCGGCTGCCTTTGCTACTGATATGATATATAAAGCAGATATTTTAAAAAATAGCGCTCTAGTTAAGAAATTCATCAAAAAACCCAAGCAGGTTTCAAAATTTTATGGATGCTATACCGAAGGCTTCGCAAAAACCTGGAATGGAGTTTTCGGCGTAGCTAGCGCGGGGGCAAAAAATAAAATCGATTTTGGCGTTGTCGATACTCCATCTAACATAACAAATATAATGGAACGGATTGAAAAAACACCCACTTCACTCGGTAACCCAAACTGGACGGAATACAAATAATGTATATAACAGTCCTTGTGAAAACCATCATTTTCGCGTTGCTTTTAATACTTAGCTTCAGCTGCGATGCTGTAAATACCGAACAAAAAAATCTTGAACTTCTTTTACCAAAATCCTTTGAGCAAATATATCTCGCCAAATTTGGCCTGGACTTTCCTAAAACTTTAGACATTTTAAATAGATGCATTCAATATAATGACAAGCAATGTTTGAAAGCTTATAACGAGGTTACGGAAGGAAAAAAAACACTCCAATCCATTTCTTCCTCTCATGCCTTAGAAACAACACTAAATATTATTGAAAAATCCTGTCTTTCCAAAGATGAAAACCTGGCAAATTTTACTTGCTATGGCGGCATTATATCCTTGTATTTTTATAACTCTCCGGAACAGGATGCCAAAATTCTTCAGCGAATTAAAATCTATCCAAAGAAGATTAAAAACATGATCTTTGATAATGAATTCCATTGGTTTTACAACAGGCCAAATAAGGATGCATGGATAAGCGCGGTATCAACGATGGATGTGGATTGGAAAAATGACACTTACAAACAATATAGTTTGAACCTTTTTAGAAAAAGCATTGAAGAAGCAAAAGGTGAAACTTGGGTATCGAAATAGGACCGCAGATTGGTTTGGAGGAAAACCAGTTTTCCTCCAAGATTGATGGATTAACCAGTCCAGCGTACTCTTCCGCCTCCACAACCTTAGCCAACTCCCGATTAGTCGAAAAACACACCCTCGAGATAGCCTCCAAAAAGAACAAGTCAAAGCAAAAATCGCATTCATGATCAGACCAAAAAGATCTCACTCCTATCATCACAGCCCCGAGTACCACAACAAGCACTGTCAAAGAATCCAGATATAAACCGGCAACTCCGAACAGGACAATCACATCGACCACCCCCATGCAAAGACAGCAAACCAGCGATCCAATTAGCTTTTTTATCCCAGCCTGTTCATTTTTGCTACAGTTCCCCTTAAGATACGACCCAATGACTAAAAAAATGAATGCTTGAAATGTTCGAACGGCGTGGTAACTTTAACCACTTAAGCATAATAATAACTAGCTTAAGAGGAAACATCGCATGAGCCTTGACGAAAACAACAACGAGACTGAAGCCCAAAATCAAGCTGAAGAGCCTAAGCAACCGGAAACAAGTTCAGCCGCTGATTCCGCCGTAGCGGCAAAAGATGCGGCCGGAAATATTGTCGCTAACCTGTTGGCACTAAAAGAATCCAATCCTAAAGTATTTTTTGGCGGCGTGGGCGCTGCGGCGCTGGTCTTGGTCGCCTTGATTTTTGGTGGTGGCTCCGATGCCAAATTGCCTGTTCACCAAGCCAAAGCCATGGTTCCCGGTCAGAACTACGTGTTGAAAAGCCCCAACACTTATGACCCAAATGCAACTGTAAGATTGGTCTCCGTTCCCGGCTCCATGGCCGCTTACGATGATACCGAAGAAAATGACCGCGACGGCGCTTGCAAACACATGCCGCTTAACACTCCTGTAAAACTGATTCAATCTCAAGCTGACACCACCGACAAAAATGTTCTGTGGGCGGAAGTTGAGATCACTGAATCCGGCGAATGCCAAGGCCGAAAAGCCTGGACTTCGGCAATAAACCTGCAATAACTGTTGACACAAAAAAATATCTTTTTATAATACGCAGGATAGTAAGCCAAGCGGGAATAGCTCAGTTGGTAGAGCACGACCTTGCCAAGGTCGGGGTCGCGAGTTCGAGTCTCGTTTCCCGCTCCAAATTTGAAAAGCCGCGGCAAATCGCGGCTTTTTTATTGTCCTTATAAAGGCTGCGTAGCAAAATGGTTATGCAGCGGCCTGCAAAGCCGTATATACCGGTTCGATTCCGGTCGCAGCCTCCATTACTATATTTTGCGGGAATAGCTCAGTTGGTAGAGCACGACCTTGCCAAGGTCGGGGTCGCGAGTTCGAGTCTCGTTTCCCGCTCCAAATTTAAAAAGCCGCGATTTATCGCGGCTTTTTGTTGTCCGAAGATAAGTACATCCCTCATCATCAAAGATTGGACAAGCACAGCCTTTGCGGCAAAGAGGGCTTTCGTCTTTATAGCAAAGCCGACTGAAATATCAGTCGGCCGCCCTCAACAATATTCCCCTACACTAAAACCCGCTCAACACCGCCGTTGCTCACCCGATCCAAATACCCGGTCATCCAGTTATCACCCAACACATGCTTGGCGATTTCCACGACGATGTAATCGACTTCCATTTGCTCGACTTCGTCTTCGAACCGCTGTAAGCCTTGCATGCACGAGGGACAGGAGGTCAACATCTTCACCGCGCCGTCGTAGCCGTCTAACCGTAATTTAGCCGTGTCTTTCTGCAATTCTTCCGCCTTACGAAAACGAATCTGCGTGGAAATATCCGGCCGCGCCACAGCCAAAGTACCCGACTCGCCGCAACAACGCTCAGATTTAACAACCGGCGCACCAATCAACTGATTGACCACTTTGATCGGGTCTTGCTGCTTGAACGGACTATGACACGGGTCATGATATAGATAACGCGCGCCATTCACGCCTTCCAAGCGCACGCCTTTTTCCAGCAGATATTCGTGAATATCGATCAGGCGGCAACCGGGAAATATTTTCTCGAATTCATAATCCTGCAACTGGTCCTGGCAAGTACCGCAGCTGACCACCACGGTCTTAATATCCAGATAATTCAAAGTATTGGCTACCCGGTGGAACAACACCCGGTTGTCAGTGGTAATTTTCTGCGCCTTATCAAACTGCCCGCCGGCGCGTTGCGGATAGCCGCAGCACAAATAGCCAGGGGGCAGCACAGTTTGCACACCAATCTCGTACAACATCGCCTGCGTCGCCAATCCGACCTGCGAGAACAAACGCTCCGAACCGCAACCGGGGAAATAAAACACCGCCTCTGAATCGGTGCGGGTTTTAGCGTGATCGCGAATGATGGGCACAATCTGCCCGTCTTCGATGTCCAGTAGCGCCCGCGCGGTTTTGGTCGGTAAATCGCCAGGCATTTTCCGATTCATGAAATGAATCACCTGCTCGCGCACTGGCGGCTTGCCGACCGTGGCAGGCGGCTGCGCGATCTGCGCTTTGCTCCACGGTTTTAACAGCGTATTGCCGATGCGTTGCGCCTTGTAGGTCCAATCAATCATCGCCGTGCGCATCGCTTTGACAGTGTTTGGGTTGGACGCCGTCAAAAATGCGATGGCCATGGTTTTGGCCGGGTTGAAACTTTGCTTGCCCATCTTGCGCAGCAGATTGCGCATATTCATCGACACATCGCCGAAATCGATGTCCACCGGACATGGATTGAAGCATTTGTGGCAGACCGTGCAATGGTCGGCGACGTCTTCGAACTCCTTCCAATGGGTAATCGAAATCCCGCGCCGGGTTTGTTCTTCGTACAAAAACGCTTCGATCAATAATGAAGTCGCCAAAATCTTATTGCGCGGCGAATACAACAAATTGGCCGGCGGCACATGCGTGGCGCAGACCGGTTTACACTTGCCGCAACGCAGACAGTCTTTCACCGAATCGGAAATCGCGCCAATATCGCTTTGCTGCATGATCAAGGACTCAAAACCCATCAAACTAAACGACGTGGTATAAGCCGAACGCAAATCGGCACCCGGCATCAACTTGCCGCGGTTAAAACGCCCTTCCGGATCGATGCGGTTTTTATAGGCATGAAAATCCGCCAACTCGTCCTCGGTCAAGAATTCGTATTTGGTGATGCCGATACCATGTTCGCCGGAAATCGCCCCGCCCAATGAACGCGCCAGGGCCATGATCCGCGCCACGGCAGCATTGGCTTCTTGCAGCATTTCGTAATGATCGGAGTTGACCGGCAGATTGGTATGCACGTTGCCGTCACCGGCGTGCATGTGCAGAGCCACGAATACGCGACCGCGCAGCACCTCTTTATGCAAAGCCTCGATGCGCTCGACGATGGGCCGGAAGTTATCGCCTTCGAAAATTTCCCGCAAGCGTGGCAGCAATTCCAGCTTCCACGACACCCGTAACGAATAATCCTGCAAGCGATGAAACAAAATCGGCTCGACGGCACGATTGCTCAGTTCGCCGGCCTGGATACCTTGTGACGCGAAGGCTTTTTCGGCTTCGGCCAACGGCAAATCCAAATTATCGTAAATCCATTGCCAGCGCTGCTTTACCGTGTCTACCGCATCCAACGCCAAGGCCCGACGCTCGTCCAACAATTCGGCTTTATTCACGCCTTCTTCGTAGGCTCTAAGCGGCAAGTCGCCGCCCAGCAGCTCAATTAAGGCACTGCATAAGCGCAATTTATTATTCAGTGACAATTCGATGTTGATGCGCTCGATGCCGTCGCAATAATCGCCCATCCTCGGCAGCGGAATCACCACGTCTTCGTTGATTTTGAAGGCATTGGTATGCCGGGCAATCGCCGCGGTGCGGCCGCGATCCAGCCAGAATTTCTTGCGGGTTTCCGGGTTCACGGCGATAAAGCCCTCGGCGCCGCGCGCATTACATATGCGCACAACTTCGGACGCCGCCATCGCGACTTGGTTTTCATCGTCACCGACAATGTCGCCGATCAGCACCATTTTCGGCCGGCCGTGGCGTTTGGCTTTGGTGGCATAGCCGACTGCTTTGACGTAGCGTTCGTCCAGATGCTCCAAACCAGCCAGCATCACGCGGCTAGCGCCCTCTTTCGGCAAATCCGCCAGGTAATCGCGAATTTCGACGATAGAAGGCACCGCCTCGCGCACCTGCCCGAAGAATTCCAGACAAAACGTGCGGCTAACCGGCGGCATTTCGTGCAGAATCCAGCGTGCGGAGGTGATAATGCCGTCACAACCCTCTTTTTGAATACCGGGCAACCCCCCGAGAAACTTGTCGGTCACGTCCTTACCCAGCCCGGTCTTGCGGAAAAAACTGCCGGAGATCTCCAGCGTTTCTTCACCCAGCAATTGCTTGCCGCCGGCATCGAAGCGTTTCAGCAAAAATGCGGCTTTGTCTTGCTCATGGATCTTGCCCAAATTGTGATTCAGCCGCTCGACTTCCAGCCAATTTCCATCGGGCGTCACCATCCGCCAGGAAGCCAAGTTGTCCAGCGCCGTTCCCCACAGCACGGCCTTTTTGCCGCCGGCGTTCATCGCAATATTGCCGCCGATGCAGGATGCGTCCGCAGAAGTCGGGTCGCAGGCAAACACCAAACCGGCCTGTTCGGCGGTTTCCATCACCCGTCGAGTCACTACGCCGGCGCCGGTGTAAATCGTCGCATACGAACACTCCACGCCCGGTAATAGCGTATGCCGCTCTACCGCCCCCATCACCAACAGCTTTTCGGTATTGATCACCGCCGAATAAGCATTGAGCGGCACCGCACCACCGGTGTAACCCGTGCCACCGCCGCGAGGGATGATAGTCAAGCCCAGCTCGATACAGCCGCGCACCAAATGCCCGACTTCATCTTCCGCGGTTGGGTACAGCACCACAAACGGATACTCCACCCGCCAGTCGGTGGCATCGGTGACATGGCTGACGCGGGCGAAACCGTCGAAGCTGATGTTGTCCTTGCGGGTGAATTGCGACAGCAGGGATAGCACGCTACGTCGCAATTGCGCGGTACGTTCGAAATGGGCTTCGAATTCATTTACAGCCTGATGGGCAGCAGCAATCAATTGCCCCACTCGCTCGGCCCGCCCGGTATGCTGATTCTCCAGTTCGGCTTGCCGACCCTCCATCTGCCCCAAACGATGCCGCAAGGCTTGCAGCAAGGCGCGCCGCCGCTTGGCATTATCGAGCAAATCGTCTTCGAGATAAGGGTTACGCTGTACCGCCCAAATGTCGCCCAATACTTCATACAACATCCGCGCGGAGCGCCCGGTAATTCTCTCACCGCGTAACGACTCAAGCACCCACCACATGTCTTCGCCGAGCAGACGGATGACGATTTCACGATCAGAAAACGAGGTGTAGTTATAAGGAATTTCCCGCAGTCGCGCGGGCGTTGCATCATCGGATACTGGGAATAATTGAGAAGCCACTGGCAATCGGCGCATAGGAAGTCATAATGCGCCGAATTTTAGCATGTCATCCGCGCCAACCCCTTAAATATCCACCTGCACCAGGAGGCCACCGATCATCAAAAAAACCACCTGTTTGCCAATTTACCAATTTGCCTTGTAACCGGCACGGCGAGTCTTTTGTTTATTTCAAAACAACAAATTGAAAACCATCGAACTTCCGGTCTTGAAATCTAAAACCAATCGATAGTCCGCCGCCTAAAATAGTGTCGATTTTTTTTACAAAAAAAATACGTCGAACAATCCGTTCAAGTGCAAATTATTGAAAATAATAAGGTGGCCCAATACTTGCTTTTTATGAATTGCTTTCCCCAACTAAGAGACACTACCTAGCAATCGGGACTCGTCCAACGAAAACGCTTTGCCAGGTAAAAACGCTCCGAACTGCTGGGGAGTTAACTTGAATGGAACACTTTTTGGAGATCACATGAGAAAAATCCGCAAACTCACTTTGGCTGCGTCAATGGCGGCCACCTTCGCACTAAGCGCATTTGCGTCCAGCTCAGCCAATGCCGGCACCATCCAACTTGGCTTTATTCTCGACGAATCAGGCAGCATTGGCTCATCTAACTGGAATATCATCAAAAATGGATTATCCAACGCTGTTAATAATTTGATTCCGCTGAACAGCAACTATGAAATCTCTGTCGTGACATTTAGCAGCTCTGCGACCGCGGACATTCAAAACTTCCTCGTCACAGACGCGGCCAGCCGCACATCACTGGCCACGAGTATCGCCAACCTAGGTTATAGTGGTGGCGGCACAAACTTTACAGCGGCATTCGACACCATGCGAACCACTCTGGCGGCGTCTACTTTGAATATCGATTTTTCTTACGTAAATTTTGCAACAGACGGAGTCACAAGCAACGAAGCAACCGCAATTACCGCGCGCAATAATTTGATTGCTGCCGGCGTGGATAACATCAGTATCGAAGGCATTGGTAGCGGGGTGGATACTGCCTATCTGCAAAACAGCATTTGCTACCCGGGTCCTTGCGACACAACCTCACCTTACAATTTCCCAACTCAAGGCTTTTACATTGGCGTTGCTAACGCGACTGCTTACGCAGCCGCGATTGAAAACAAAATTCGCGTTGTGACCCAACCAAATAATACTGTACCCGAACCAGCAAGCTTGGCCTTGACCGGGCTGGGCTTGTTTGGCATCGCCATGTCTCGCCGCCGTAAAGCTGCATAATCAACACTAAGCTGGGCTTTCATCCTGCTAAACTCGGTCACAGACCGGCTTTAGCAGGCTTAGCCGCGACAAATAGCCCAATCAGAATTACTTCTGCTGATAATCTGCGTAAACACACCTCTTCCCCCAGATTCACCGCTCTTTGAAAATCCCTCCGCAAAGATCGGAAAACTAAATCAATTAAACCTGAGCTTATCTCGCAAACTCTGTAAGCCCTTGTGCACAGGGTTGACTTCCAAACCTTCCTGTACTTTTTTCAAAGCCTCCGAGCGGTCGTTCTTTTCGTAAAACTCCCACGCCTGCTGTTCCAGCGTATCGGCAATTTTATTGATACCGTCTATTGCTGCTTTGTTGTATGGATCAATTTTCAAAACTTCCTGATAAGCCCAGAACGCATTGCTGCCGGTCGGCGCGGTTAGGTAACCGACATCAAAATGAATATCCGCCAATTCCAGCAAATCCTTAATTTTTTGGTTTTGCTCGGGATTGAGCTCAACGGCGACCTTTACCACTTCGGTAGCGGTTTGCTTTTCATTGAGAGTCCAATAGACGTTCAACCCGATCAAACAAGCCAGCAACACACCCGTTGACCACAGTCCGTAATAGACAGACGTATGCGGTCCGATAGCCGCTAAAAATTCGTCGATAGTGGCACAGCGATCCTCCTGTCTAAAAGCCAGGGCCTTTTGCAATCCTTTCCATTGCCGGCGTTTAAGCTGGGCAATGGGTTTGGGCTGTAGATTGACTTCCGTGGCCTTTTCCGCCGATAACCGGCCAAACGGATGCTTGCCGCTCAACAGTTCGTAAGTGATGCAAGCCAAGGCATAAATATCGTCGCGCGGATCGGGATCGCTATTTTGCAGTTGCTCCAAACTGGCATAGGCCGGAGTCATAGCGCCCAGCGACCGCGCATTAAAAATCGTCGCGTCGTGGCCGTCTGTTTCGCTGCGGCCAATGGCGCAAGCAATCCCGAAATCCAGCACTCTGATTTCGCCGTCGTCGCCGACAAACACATTCCCCGGTTTAAAGTCGGAATGCACGATATTTTTCTTATGCGCATGCGCCAAGGCTTCAGCCATCGCACTGATGATAGGCCAGGCTTTTTTGAAGGGTAATCCGCTGTCGACATGCTCACGGATCAGATGACTGAGCGGCCTACCCTGCAGGTATTCCATCGACATAAACACGTGCGTGCCGTCCCGATCAAAATCGTAGACTTTAATAATATTGGGGTGAGACAGGGTTTGCGCACGTTTGGTCTCCCGCTGCAAAGCCACCAGCGCCATCGGATTGAATTGAAAATCCTGATTTAACACCTTTAAAGCGACAAAAGGCTCTTTATCCGAGGCTTCTACTTTGCGCAAGTCGGTGGCTTTAAACACCATACCCATGCCGCCCACCCCGAGCAACTCTTCGAGCACAAAACGACCTTTCAAGGTACTACCGACTGTCAGCTCGGCGCGCGGCTGCGAGGGATCCAAGCCTTGCAGCAAGGATTCGGTGGTCAGGGTAGGTGTTTGCGTAGCGGGTGAAACCGGCAGTATCGTCGTCGCCGTAGTCGGCGCCGAAACTATGCTGGTTGCATCGTCTGGAGCGGAGACCCGTGAAGGCGCCATTTGGGTTTGGTCGTCGACAAACCGGGTTTCGTCTTGCATGACCGATTGCAAACCGCGATAAACATCCGCGCCAATGTTTCCGCTCCGATATTCGTTTTCCAAAAATTGCCGAGCCGCATCTAAAACCGGTTCGGGTTCCGCGCTTAACGCGGCCGCTACGGCCAATAAATCTTCATAGGCTAGTTGAGCCTGCTGAAAGGCTTTCAATGCGAGCTCAAATCTGGACATGGCAAACGACAGTCAGGGAAAGTGTAAGGATTTTAGCCGAAGAGCTTGTTCGTGTCGCTGCAATTGCCCTTGATGGTCTAAAAACCGCCAAGCCCCAAAATCGACCGGGATAAATCCCGTCCAGGTCCGGCAAATTCTCGCCACCGCTGCATTTGAGCTCTCCCAAGCCCGACGGTCATCAGAAATTTACTGACCACGATTCAATAAGAAAAAGCGCGAGTGGCCGGCACCCAATCTCCAGAAAAATTTAATTACTATTGAAAACATCAACATGCATCTATAATAAGTTGCAAAAATTATTTGGAATAAATGCTCATGAAATCACTGTTTTTTTTTGAACTATTCTGCTCTAAAACCGCTGTTGCGCGATTAAGCAAACGGCAATCCTAACCGCAGGCTCGTTAGTGACGTTGCTGCTGGCGTCGCCACTCGCGGCAGGCGTGGAATTCGCGAGCGGCACATTCAATCTAACCGGCTCCGGGGCCGGATCGGTGGGCTACCTGCCCTTCTCGCTATCACAAACCACACTGGTCGATATTGCCACCAGCGGCCCCACAACGGACCCCTATATTTTCCTGCTGAGCGGCACCGGCAATTTTACCAGCCTCTCCGTACTCACTCAGAACGACGACGGTTGCAACCAGATAGACTGCGGCGCGGCGGGCGTTTCTCCGAATTTTAACTCGCTGATTAACGACTACCCCTTGAGCCCCGGCAGCTATACTGTCGCGTTGGCAAACTACCCGTTTGCATCAACCGACGCTATCGCGGGTTCCAATATAAACAGCGACACGGGCAATGTGTTACTGATAGTCGGCGACTCGGGACTGATCATTCCCGGCACCGGCACCGGCTCGGGCAGTGCGAGATTGATTAGCTATGCCGGCAGCGGCGGCGCGGTCATTTCCCAATCGCAAATTATCGAATCAACCTCCAACGCCAGCGCGACCTCTCTGGCAATTAATAGCTTGTGCGCATCGCCCACCAGCAGTGCTGTTATCAGCGACTGCGCCAGAATCGCCGGCCTGGGCGCGGCTGCCAAAGCCGATGTTATCGATCAAATCACCCCTGAAGAGATCAATACGATTGCAGCCACCACGGTTGCCACTTCGCGAGCGAATTTCAGCAGCGTGATGGACCGCATCGCCACCTTGCGCGCCGGCAATGCGGGCGGCATCAACCTGGGCGGTACCAAAATCGGCGGCGGCAGCGGCGATGAACTACCGGAAATATTTCAACGCCTGGGCCTATACGGCAATATCGACGGCAGTTTTGGTAGCCGGAACCGCACTGCCAACGAACAGGGTTACAGCTTCGACAATCAAGGTGTCACAGTCGGTGCGGATTATGCGTTCACCGATAATTTTTTTGTGGGGGTGGCCTTTAATAACGCTCACAACAAAGCCGATTTCAGCAATCGCGCCGGCCAGCTTTATACCGCAGCCTATACCGGCTCGCTATACAGCACTTTGAATATTCAGGATTTCTATATCGACGCGCTGGCCAGTGTCGGCGGCATCGATTACGAATCCGAGCGGGCAATGAGCTTTTTCAACACCTCGGCAAAAGGCAGCACCTCGGGCATGCAGTATGCCTCCAGCTTGGGCGCGGGTTATAACTACCACATCGACAAGGTAGTGGTCGGACCTTATATCGGTTTCGACTACGCCAAAACGGAAGTGGACGGCTACCGCGAAACAGGTGGCTCCAGCTTCGGCACCAGCTACGGCAAACAAAACATAGAATCCATGCTGACCAAAGCCGGCGCCAGGGCTTCGTATGCGTGGAGCCTGCCTTGGGGCGTGATCGTGCCGCAAGTCAATGCTGAATGGGTACATGAATCCAGCTATAACGCCCAAGTCAGCGTCGTGCGCTTCGTGCAAAACAATGCCGGCTTTAACATCCGCTCCGACAATCCGGACCGCGATTTCATGCAACTGGGATTTAACGTGGCCGGCCAATTTGCCGACGGCATATCCGCTTTCGTAGCCTACAATACCATCATCGACCGGGCAAACGTGTCAAACCACGCCTTTTCCAGCGGCTTGCGGCTGTCGTTTTAAACAACCTGGCAAACGGTCGATTGCCGGACGACCAAGCCTCCTGACCACGCTGCATGCCCCGCATGCAGCGTGGCCTATTCTAAATCGCCTGTAACTGATGCCTGTCAAGCGGCTACATTTGCTGATTAAACTGAGTCTGCTGCTTTTCCTGGCAGCTTGCAGTACCCCGGCCATGCGCCTACATGAGCAAGCCACGGCATTCGGCTTTCAGGCCTTGGAGTCGGAAGCCGCAGGATTCAAACTAACATCCTTTACCCATTTGCCGCCATCAGCCGGTAAACGCCTGCATGTTTATCTCGAAGGTGACGGCCGCCCTTGGGAACGTGGACTGTTTCCAGCCTCTGACCCCACTACCCGCACAGCTACCGTTCTGTCATTAATGGCTTCCGACCCGAAGCCGGCTTTATACCTGGGACGGCCATGCTACAACGGCCACGCCAGCGACCCCGGCTGCTCGCAAAGCTTGTGGACCGGCGCCCGCTATAGCGAGCGCGTGGTAGCGGCTATGACCCAAGCACTAACAGAATTCTGCACGCTAAACGGTTACAGCGAAGTGATGTTGATCGGCCACAGCGGCGGCGGCACGTTGGCACTACTGATAGCCGAGCGTTTGCCGCAAGCAGTCGCCGTGGTGACGCTGGCGGGGAATTACGACATCGATATTTGGGCCGATCATCACCGCTACCAGCATTTGCATGACTCTCTAAACCCCGCTAAGCGCGTCGGCAAACCCGGCATCGCGGAATGGCATCTGCTGGGCCAGCGCGATAACAACATTCCCCCGGCATTATTCCAACAAACCCTGCAGCAACGCCCAAACAGCCACGTACAAATCGTCGATGCCGATCACGGCCATGGCTGGCAAGCCATTTGGCCGCAGATGCTAAAACGTCTGGACCACCCGCCCTAGCCATTTGCGGGGTAGCGGATTTCTGCTATGGTTGCCGGATAAAATCAATCATTCGAGGCGGCACACCATGGCGACACAAAGAGTATTGAACCGTACGCTGGCATTGGCAATTGGCGGCATTTTAATGTCCGCCTGCGCCCGCGATGTCAGCCAGGAAGAAATGGCTAAAGCCACCGAAGGCTATATCGTGGCCGACACCAGCAAACTGTTTGTCGTCGATTGCCTACTGCCCGGACAGGTACGCAAGCTAGGCTCGCAGATGACTTATCTCAGCGCCCGCCGCCCCATCCGCACCACCGCCGCCGATTGTGAAGTCCGCGGCGGCGAATATGTCGCTTACGACCGCGCCAACTACGCCAGCGCCTTAAATATCTGGCTACCCAAAGCCCAGGAAGGCGATGCCGCCGCCCAACTGTATGTCGGCGAGATTTTCGAAAAAGGCCTGGGTACGCCAGCCGACTACAAAGCCGCCGCGCAGTGGTACGAAAAAGCCGCCAATCAAGGTAACTCGCAAGCACAATTGAACTTGGGCCATCTTTACGAAAAAGGTCTGGGCGTTACCGAAGACAAGGAAACCGCGCTGCGTTGGTATCGCAAATCGGCCGGCCTGGAAGACGCCGGCATCCAGTTCGCGCCCGCCGTCAATGCCCAAGCCATCGCCAATAGCGAAGAATTGGCCACCTTGCGCAGCGAAGTAGCCGAGTCCCGCCGGGAAGCGGAGCAACTTCGCGAGCAACTGCAAAGCACCCGCCAGCAAACCCTGGATCAGCAAGAGAGTTTGCGTAAGGCTCAAGACGAGTTGGAAGCCTTGCGTAACAAACTGCAACAACAAAAATCCACCACGCCCGGCGGCTCCAGCGACATCGAATCGCTGGAAAAACAGTTGCGCGAAAAGGAAAGCCAATTAAAAGACCAACAAGCCAAATTGGGTAGTTTGACACAATCTCTCAGCCAGGAAAGGCAACGCATGAAACGCGAACTGGAAGCGGCGCGCCAGCAAAGCCCCAGCGCGAAAGCCGTTGAAAGCAAAACCAACGACATCGAAAACAAGCTCAACGAAAAAATCGAAACCTATCAAAAACAATCGGCGGAACTGACCGGCTGGCTGACCTCACAGGACAAACTGGACAGAAATCAAATAGATTTGCGCAAACAAGCCTTGCAACAGCAAGCCAAAGAAATTGCCGCACTGAAAGAAAAACTGCAACAACAAGCATCCAACGTGGTGGCTTCGGGCAACGGTCCGAATATCGAATTACTGGAACCCGCCGTCACCGTGACCAGGGGTATTCCCAGCATTCAATTTGGCTTGGGCGAGAGCAGCAAACGCATCGTCGGCAAAATCGACGCGGCGACCGGCCTGAGCCGCTTGCTGTTGAACGACAAAGCGATAAAAGTCGATGCCAACGGCCGTTTTGAAACCGACGTGAGTTTGAAAGGCGACGAAACCTTGGTGCGCATCGTCGCTACCGACAAACGCAATCAAAGCAGCGATTTAAGCCTGCGCTTGCTGGCTTCCGGCAATGCGGCAGAGGCAGTGTTTCCGAGCAGCAACGGCAGCGAATTGAAACGCTCCGGCGATATTCAATTCGGCAAATTCTACGCCATCATCATCGGCAATAACGAGTACGGCGCTTATCCGTCACTAAAAACACCCATCGCCGACGCGAAAAGCCTGGAACTGTTGTTACGTGAGCGCTACGGGTTTAAAACCAAATTGCTGATCAATGCCAATCGCCACACGATCATGTCGGCGTTTAACGAACTGAATCAAAAACTCACCGAACAGGATAATTTGCTGGTTTATTACGCCGGCCACGGCGAGATCGACAAGAAAAGTCAGACCGCCTATTGGCTCCCGGTCGATTCGGAAACCGGCAATAGCGCCAACTGGATTTCCAGCCAAAGCATCACGGAATTTTTGAGCATCATGCCGGCCAAGCACATTATGGTGGTAGCCGATTCCTGCTATTCCGGCGCATTGACCGGCTCGGCAGTAGCCAAACTGCCGGAAGGCATGGACGACGCCAAGCGCGAACGCTGGTTAAAAGCCATGAACAGCCGCAAAGCCCGCACCGTATTGACATCCGGCGGCGTTAAGCCCGTTATGGACCAGGGCGGCGGCGATCACTCCGTGTTTGCCAATGCATTTTTGAAAGTCCTGCGCGGCAACAAACGCATCATCGAAGACTACGACATCTTCCGGGATGTGGCCAATCAAGTACGTGCGTCGGCAGCGCGCGGCGGTTTCGAACAAATGCCGCAATACGCCCCCTTGCAGCACGCCGGCCACGAAGGCAGCCCGTTCTTTTTTGTGCCGGAAGTTTAGGCGGATTGCTTATCCCGATTGAAAACCGCCATCTGTTCCGATGGCGTATCGGGGCCCCAATTCGATAGGGCGGCGGCTGAACACTACAAGGTCTTTGGAAAGAGGCGAATTGTCTCTGATCGACCCTAAGACGTCATTAAATCATCATTGCCAAACGGCTGAAAATATGGAGAAAGCGGCCATTTAATTCCAACTTAACAGGTAGCTTGGCGGTAGGAATGTGGACCTATGCCAAAATTTACATGGCCTGGATGAAAGAGTAGACTTTGAACGTGAAACTTTCCAAGGAAGCATTGGAGCGAGAAGACCGAGAGTTCGATCAGCCTTGAATATCAACGTATTCACATGACTGAAAAGACCGTCCGAATGCTGGGTGGAATTCCCACTAACAATGAACACCACAATGTACCCATAGCACTTCAAACCAAGGAGGTAACTATGAAGAAAGCCAGATTTAAGTTTGTAGCAAGTTGGGCTTTTGTACTATCGGTTTTCGTTGGCGCTGGAGGGGCACAGCACGTCTGTGCTCGATCCAATGCTTCTTTTATCGTTTGATTTGGTCAAGCTAACTTTCTGTTAGAGTGGAATAAGGCCTAGCCCGGTAGGGTGGACACGGTTTTTGTGCCCACGCGGTTAAAGGACTTTTGTGTTTGTGTCGCTAACGCGACAACTGATTTCAATGTCGGGTCTCGGCCCGACAGCCGAGTAACTTTTCTTTGTTTGGCCAAAGAAAAGTCACCAAAAGAAAAGCCACCCGAATGCCGCTTATTCCCTGCGCTCCTCGCTTTTGAACGGGGTTGCCGAAAGGGGCTTCCTGCCCCTTCGGCAACGCGATGCATTCATGCATCGCCCCTACGGGCTGATCCGTTCAAAAGCTCCGGTGCTCGGCGCGGCATACGGGGGAAACCATCCCGATTTTCGGTAGTTTGCGAATGGACGTAGATACCCTGTTCAAAAACAAAGCCATTAAAAACTACAGCTAACCACACCCTACGCCTGCTTTTAGCCGGTTGCCGCCCACAGTGGGTTTCGATTGGAGTACCTGCTGTTTAGAAACAGGAATTGGTGGCAGATTTAATTGGAATACACAGACAGATTAAACAGCCGGACAAACAACGCCCGCCCGGCTGATGTTTAAACAGCGGAAACTATCATTTCCACTTTTTAAGCAGCCCTTTTAGCCCGGCAGGTTTGGCGGGTTCGACTGCGGCGGCAACTGTTTCGGCAATCGGCTCGGGCTCCGCTACCGGTTCAGGCTCAACGGCGGGCTCTGCCGCTTTTTTACCGAACAAACCTTTCAGCTTTCCGCCAACGCCGGCAGCCGGTTCTTTGATCGCTTCTGCGGCATTTTCCGCGATTTCCACCACATTTTCCTTAAGTTCAGCGGCCGCCTCCACGACAGGTGTGGCGACTTCTTCCAACTCTTCCTGGATGGCCTCGGCCGCGACTTCTGTTTGTGTACCCAGTTTCTGATCCAACTTAGCCATTTGCTGCATCGTGTTGTTCAACATTTGCTTGAACTTGCCGAAACTGCCACTTTTCTCGGCCAATTTATCGACGGATGACTGTTTTGCCGGTGCCGGCTCGGCAACCACTGGTTTGGGCTTATCCACAACCGGCGCAACTTCGCGCTCGACCGGCTTTGGCGGCTCGACAGGTGCCTGAACCACGACAGGTTCAGCAACAACAGCCGGGGCAGGCTGGATAACTGCGGGCGCTTCGTTGATAACAACTTTTGGCTCCGGTTGAGATACCGGCTGCGAGTAAGCAGGGGCTGGTGTCGCCGAATGTTTGGCCGAGTCGGCGTAACGCGCCAGTTCGGCTTGATGTTTGGCTTGGGCCTCCGCCAGTAGTTTTTCCGCGCTGGCTTGTTCGCGCTCGCGCAGAATTTTTTGCTCTTCCACCGCCAATTCCAGTTTATTCAACTGTTCGGTTTGCGATTCCAAACGCAACTGCAACGGCCCCAATAGCGCATCTTTTTCAGCGACTTTGGAGGTTTCCGCCCACAGAGCCAGTTGCAACTCGGTTTTGCCCTGCTGCTCAGCTTTAAAGCGTTCGGTAATTTGCGCGGTAAGCGCGAAATATCGTGGCCACAGATCAGTCGATTGCAGATCGTTGGCGGCCGGTAAGGCGGGCTCGGTCAATTCGAAACTGGTGGCCAAGGTTTTGATACTGTCGATCACCTGCCGATTTGCCAGTACCAGCTTTTCTTCCAGACCGGCTGCCCGTTGCGTTTCGTTATCAGCCAAGGCTTTGGCAGCTTCCATCTGCTCGGTATTGGCAGTCAATTGTTCTTGCAAGGCTTGCTGTTGCTGTTGCGCCGCCTCCAAATCAGCTTGTAAAGCAAGACGCGCTTTTAAATTGATGGCATTGGTTTTTTTTAAAAAATAAATCCTGATACTGTAAAACATTGCCGTCAGCAACCACACGGCAAGCGCTAAAGCGCCGGCATATTCCTGGTTTTCCAGCGTAAATCGATACCAATCCGACAGTATGCTTTGAATCATGGGCAAATAAGCTTCCATAAATAATCCTGGCTAATATAGTTTTTATAATAATGACGTAGGCTTCCGACCCGAAACAGCAGATAGCTAAGCTGAGACAGACGAAAGCCAGTATATCAGTTTGACTCTGCAACTTTACCGTAAGCTGCTGGAATAAGACAGAAAAACGCCCACCCAAAAAACGGCTGCACAGTGTCTGCAACGGTGGCCGGCAGCCTTGGCAAATTCAAAATGGATTGTTTATGTCCGGGCTCTATCTTATGTAGATTCCCGGTACGGCTGGACCTGAGGCATCAAGTTTTCGGTTTGAGGCGCGTGGTTCTTTTGGGCTGGCGCTAATTAAACAGCTCAAGCCTGCTCGGCCTGACTTTAGAGGAACTGAGAGCGTAAAGGCTTAACGACGAGCCGCGACATAATGGCTTTCAGAAGACGGAAGTTTCCGGGAATAAGCTGCGCGGGGATTTAAACAACGCCGACACGCCCGCGCGGCGTCTGCCGCATGACTTAGGGCTGCTTTCACGCTATGGTCTGGCATCGGTAACGACACTAGCGGCTTACTCCAATCCGGCAGCCGCACCGCCCAGATTTAATAGATCGCCAGCGCAAACCGGGCTTTTTTTTGATGCGATAAATGCCCTGCAAACCGCTTAGTATCTAAAACTGGGCATGATCGCGCGCCGATACTTTAAGCTCTTTGCCGCTTAGCCACCGATTGCTCTAGCAGTTCTGAATATTTGCGATAATCCAACTGATAGTCTTTTTGCCACAAAGGATTGGCAAGAATATGCTCAACATCCAATGCATAAGGAATACGCTGACCGCGATGGTCGCAGGCGCCGCCTACCTGTTGCATTTCAAACCCCTCTTTCTTAACCGCGTAAGCCAAAGACGGCGTTACCAATATGTACCACTGTTTAATATCGTTCCGCGCCGAGTAGACAACCGCCGCCCGATACAAACCCCACATTATGCTGCGAGTCTGATTTTTAATGGTATGCAGATAACGAATGTTACCGCTGTCCTTGGCAACTTGTTCAGCGTCTTGCTCCTGTTGCGGGAAAGCCCTCGGGGCAAAGCGTCTGGCTTCTCTCAATACGCAGAGACGGGATATTTCTATTGATTGTTGGTATTGCTGAGGGGTTATAGGCTGGTCGGGAACGCACTTGGCTTCGAAAGGGAAAACCGCTTGATTCTGATAAACCAAGCGTAACGCGCCCAACCATTGCCCGGTGTATCGGTGCCGAACCATGAAATGCACGGAATGGCGGTCCCATTCGTCGAACTCCATTTGTTCCGGAAAATTTTCTTTGTCCTCATACCCCATTTCGTCGCAATAAACTTGGTATCTGAGGTTGTAATGAATGCGTTTGCTTTCAGGCGTGTCAGCTAAAAAAACCTCAAAACAACTATCAAATGAATGCTTTTCAGAAATCAAGATGAAACTCCATAACGTAATTAATCAAATTCCCTAAACATCCGGGCACTACTCTTCAAACTCAAAGAATTGATAACAAATGTTGCTGTTATCCCCGCTCTATCGGTGAAAGACCCTGTCGGCCTTTTGCACATCCAACCTTGTATTTTTTCCGAATTTTTGCTGAACCATACCGGCGCGACGCCTACGTACAATGAACAAAAAAAACCGGTTCTGACCGGAAAAACACAATGTTGGCTAGGAATCTACAGAGTCAAGATGAAGAAAAACTGTAATTTAGATTAGGATAAGATGAAGATTGGATTAATTTTAGAACCAGTTTTGCCGTTATTCCGCGGAAATACTGGCTTAGTCGTCATAAGGAAATCATCGATTTACGATCTGCCGTTAAGGCTATTTTCAGAAATAGCGCCCGCCCAATAAGCTTTATGCAAACTAAAGCGTCTGTTCAAGCTCTGCGGCATTCTAGCGTGCATCCTCCCGCCCATTTTATAGCCCAGCCATTTCAGACCGGTGCGCAAACAGGCCGAAGGCAGCAGCCAGGGCGCATTTTTCAATAGATACTTCAACTCCGACACGACAAAACGCCGGCCTTCGCCCGAAGCACCGCCAAAGGTCTGCTGCAACCAAGGCGTATGGGCGTGAAAAACGCCAATATCGAAATAGCGCTTAAATTCGTCGACAAATCCGTAATCGTGCGAATGAAACACAGAGGCATCGCCGCAATAAGCCACTTTCCAGCCGTTTAGCAACATCTTGCCGACCACAAAAGTATCTTCGTTCATGATGGTATTGACAGGAAACCCGCCAACGCCCATCAACGCACTGCGCCGGTACGCGGCAAACGAATTGGAAATAAACGCCGTCTTGATGCCGAATTGCACCTTATCTTGCAAACTGCGCACCTGACTTTGCGGCGGATAATTGAATAAACGGGCATGCGCGCCGATCGGCCCGGCGTTGCGATGGGGCAATTGCCGGCCGTAAGCAGCGCCGACGCTGTCGTCTGTAAACGCTGCCAGTAATTTTTCGATGGCATCGGGGGCCGCCAGCAAGGCATCCTGAGTCAAAAACACCAGAATATCGGCATCCGCCAGCCGGTTCACGCCAAATTGCCGGGTGCCGCCATGATTAAACTCGGACTTGGCTATCACCTCCACGTCAAAACCCGCGTCGCGAGCCAAAGCCACTGTGTGGTCGGCGGATGAGGAATCTATCAGCAGCCAATAATCAGGCTTCACGGTTTGTGCGGCAAAGGCTTGTAACCACGATTCCCAAAGCTCGCCGGCATTCAGAGTCGGCACGATCAGACCCACTTTTTTATTCATAAGACGAACCTTCTATTAAGGACTGCGGCAATTTAACGTGATCGGCTTTTGTCATCACTTTCCAGACTTTATCGCCTAATTTAACCGGGTCCAGCTGCTGTTCGACATATTCACGGCTACGCAGCGCCATGTCTTGCCAAGTCGCTTGAGTCACCACTTGCGTTTGCCGTAGCACCGCACAAACCGAAGCCTCATTGCGCTCGAACACCAAACCGGCGCCATACATTGCCAAGTGATCCCAAGCCAAACCTTTCGCGACCAGCACCGGCCGGCCGGCTGCCATGGCCTCCGCAACCACATTGCCAAAATTTTCGCGCATGCCGCCGGTTTCCTCCAGGCCGGACGGCAACATCAGGAAATGACTGTCGGCCAACAACTGCTTCACTTCGGCAACCGGCAAATAGCCTTTATAACTGATAGCACCGCCAGCCCGCGCAAGCAAAGCCTGAAATTCTTCAAAATAAGCGCCATCGACACTGCGGCCGGCGACCACCAAACGGTCATTTGGCCGGCGCGTTTTTAACCAGGCCCGGATAAACGCATTGATGCCTTTTTCTTGCTGCACGTGCCCCAGAAAACACAATTGAGTGCCCTCGCCTTGCGGATAGCCGGCGACTTGAAACTCGCGACTGTCGATGCCGTTCGGCACCAATAAAACCTTGGCGTCCGGCCCCAACACGTCGGTGACGCCCGCCGCTTCGGTATCGCTGGTGCAATGCACCGCAATGGCCCGGCGCAAGGTCGGAAAAGTCAACCACTTGTAAAACAACCATTTATGCGGCTTCTGCCGCCGAATCAGCGCCACATGTTCCGGCATCAAGCCACCGTGCACAGCCACCATGAATGGCCGGCGCAGCAATACGCAAAACAGTGCCGCCAGCGTGGAAGGCCAAGTAGCAATGCCGTGGATATAGATCCGGGGTGCCTGCCAACAGAGCTTGAAAATCTTTGGAATGGCGCCCAATCCAAAGCCCCAGCGCCGAAACCCGTAACAGCGGTAAAGTCTGACATCGACTTGCTTGCCCAGCTTTACATCCTCGGCGCGCAAGCGACCGTCTATCGACTCATCAGCAGCGACCAGCGCCATGCCGTGGCCGCGTTCCGACCAGGCTTTGGTCAATACGCCGCAGGTCACCGATACGCCGCCATAGCCTTTGGCCGGCGGCACATGCGTCGTGACAATACCTACATCCATTTCATTTCTCCTGAAACAGTCTTTAAATACATTTTTCCAATTTGCCGTAGGTCAAAAACCCGCGCCAGATCCCGACCAAGTTGTAAAACGAATACGCCAGTTTTTGCGGATTGAAGGTGACCAGCGCCAAGGCCATTTTTAACAGTGGCGCGACCATCATCTTGCGGACGATGTAATACCAAATAAACACATCATGCTGATTGGTAAACTTGCGAATATAAGCGCCGATGCCGGTGGAATACATCAACATCCTGGCCGTGCCGAGTTTGTAATGATCCTTGTTAGCGTGAAAAATCTTGATCTCGGGCGTGTAAAACGCATTGCCGCCGGCGCGCAGCAAGCGGTACAGCAGCTCAAAACCTTCCGCCCCCGAATATTTTGAACCGATGCCAAAATCGTGATCCAAATGAAACTGCTGCCTGTCGACCCGTTGCAGATCAAAAAACTGGGTAAACTCCACGCCCATCATCCGGAAGCGGTTGAAATAGCCGGCTTTGTGGCTATTCACGCCGATGCTGAACCGGGTGGCGGAAAAGTCGTAGGAACCGGCCACCAGAATGGCCATATCTGCGCGCCGCTTAAATTCCGCGACCACTTTTTCCAACACATCCTGGTCATAGGCACAATCGTCGTCGGGAAAAGCGACGATGCGGCCTTGCGCCAAACCGATGCCGTAATCCCTGGCCCGGGCGTTGCCGGTGAAATCCACCTTGACGTGCTTGATGTCCATCAACGCTCGATAAGAGTCCAAAATAGCGTCGATCTTGCCGTCACGATTTTGATCGATAACAATCAGCTCGAAGTTTTTATAGGTCTGAAACAGCAGGGATTTCAAAAAATCCAAGACTTCCGCGTCCCTGCCCAAGGTTGCCAACACCAACGAAATTTTCATACCGCACTCCTTGCCCAGTTACCGGCTTTTGCTTGCAAATAAATCGAGGCTTCATACCAGGTGAACATCAGCGCAAACTCCAACCCGGCCGCACCGTCCAAAAAGCCGCCACGTAACAAATAGTGATAACAGAACCTCGCCAGTATTCGCAGCCAGGAACGTCCCAGTAATACGCTTAAGCGGCCGCGCGTGGTCATCACCGCCCCGGCGGTGGGTTGCAATTGCACTTCCTGCGCAGCCTTACCGACGTGCTTGTGCATCCACTCGATAATTTCGCCGTGGTAAAAATAATGCTCGTAAGGAATATCGGAATAGCCGATGCGGCAGCTATCCAACACCGCTTCGCCATGCCCGGTGTGGTTGCGTACAAACCGGGTAGTCTCGCGGCGCACCAGTCGGGGGTGATAAATGGGATAACCGGGCGCATGGTTCAAGCGTTTGCCACGCAGATACAACACCGAAGGCACCATCAACACGTCGATACTGTGAGTTTCGGATAATTTGGCTTCAAACCAGTCGTAAAAGGCCTGCGGATAAATTTCGTCGGCATCGACGAACAAAATCCACGGCGTGTCTATGCCGCATTGACGAATCGCGAAATTGCGTTGCTCTGCAAAACCCGGCCAGGGGTTACGATGAATCGCGCAGCCCCGCTCTTGGGCAATGGTCAGCGTGTTATCGGTACTGCCGGAGTCGACAATCGCGATGGGGTAGCGTTCGGGGATACCGGCCAAACAGCTCGGCAGATTGGCTTCCTCGTTTTGGGTCAGAATAACGACGGTCAACATGGCTTATTGCTTCACCGCGTACACGTTCAGGTAAATGCCCAAACCCAAGGTATCCATTAACGCCGCAAACGGTATCTGCGCATACTTAACCAAGGTGTCGGCCAGCTTGGCCAAGCTGCCGGTTAGACCCAAACGCCTGGATAGCGCGTTGTACTGAATCCGGGTGACTTGCTCGGTTTTAACCACGCGCAAGCCGTGACGCTCCAACAAACTTTTCAGACCTTTTTCGGTAAAGTAATTGACGTGTTCCGGCACCCACAGGCAGGCGTTCTCTTTGGTACCCAGCAGTTTGACCAAAAACGACGCATAGTTGGGCACCGCACAGGCCAGCACGCCGCCGCTCTCCAGCAGATCGGCCACTTTGGCAATAGTGCGGTCCGGTTCGAGTATGTGCTCCAACACTTGCGACATCACTACCACGCCAAATGCCTGTTCGGGCTGATACTGCTCGAACATGATCGGCAAGGGCTCGTCGCCGTTTAAATCCTGGAACACCCGATTTTCATACTGGCCGGGATTGATGCTGACGGTGCGATAACCCAGCAAGCGCAAGGCGCGGGTATAAAAGCCAAACCCGGAACCAATGTCCAAAGCCCGGTGGTTGCCGGATTTGTTCAACTGATCGGCTTGCAGCGCCATGCGCTTGGCATCCACGATGCAGTTAGGAAACGCCGCCTCGCGGCCCATCACTTCGTCCAGCGTGATCGCTTGCGTCAACGCCTGCCCGGAATATTGATAGATGGCTTGCAACCATTGCCGATGCGGCGGTTGATTCAAAAATCCGGTGCCACAGCAGGCGCAGCGGTAAATCCGGAAGGCTTTTCTGCTGGCGCTATCGGTATACAGATAGTCTTTTTGCCGCCAAAAACCGATTTTTTCCGCGCCGCAAGCTACGCAGGCGCGCAGCACTTCGCCATAGATTTCTGTTGTCATTGTTGCGTATGTCATCGTGTTCACCGTTATCACTTTTAAGCATCCGCCGCGAGCGGTTGTTGTCTCAATGTTTGAATCGTTCCAGACTTGGCGCGGCGGTCGGCTTGCCAAGGTTTTGCCAAGATTGCCAATACCACGGCTTCGATGCCGAAATAAACCGGATTGGCCCAGGCCGCGCCGGGCAAACCGTATTGGCTGACCAGCACGGGAATCGTCACCGCCGCCGCTACCGCGCCGCACAAGCGGCCTTTCAACAAAGTTTTGGTACGCTTATGCGCCAGCAGAGGTTGCGCCAGCGCCGTACCCAAGGCATGCAAAGCACAGCCCAGCGCCATCGCCGGCATTAAATCCACGGCGGCGTGATAGGATTTTGCCAAGACCAATGAAGCCACCCAATCCTTAGTCAGCAGTAACAGCAACAAACCGAACGCACCCAGGGCCGCGACACTGGTTATCCAGACCCATAAAATCGAAAAGGCCTTTTGCAATTGCTGTGCGGAGAAGGCCTGAAAATAGGCGGGCTGAAAGGTGCGCAGCAGCACCATCGCGCTGCGGTTAAAGGCCTCGTTGACAATCATGTAAGTCGCGGCATACAAACCGACGTCGGCAGCAGTCAGCAAATAACCGATCACATAACGATCGCCCAAACCGTTGATCCAGAAAATCAATTCCATCGGAATCAAAGGCAAGGCATAGACCCATACTTCACGGCGGAACGACCGGCTAGCGGTCGCTGGCGTCCGCACCGTGTTGCGACGCTTCACCACGATCCAAACCAGATTGGATAGCAAGCTGGCCAGGATGTAACCCAGCAACACCCATTCCGGATTGCCGCCCCACCACCAGACCAGCGCTATCGCCAAAGCGGGCCTCAACACGCTGTCAGTAGTTTGCCAAAGACTAGCCAGGCGCTGTTTACGCTCGCCTATCGCCAACTGTATGCCCAGTTCCCGCTGTACCGTCATCGCCAACAACACGCCGGCCAGCAAAAACAACACGCTGCTGACCTCGGCAAAATAACCGTAGGCAAAACCGCCCAGCACCAGTAAGCCAATGGCCAACATTGTGGCTTGCAGTGTCAAACCGGCGACGTCGGCATGCAAGCCGCTGCGCTGGCCGGCGGTTTCGCATTCCGTGACCATCCGCATGCCGGCGCAGATAAACGGGTAAGAAAACACCGCCACGCCCAACGCGACAAAGCCGTTCAACAAGGCCACTTGGCCGTAAACCGCCGGGCTGATCAGTTCGGTCAATAAGCGCGTACCCAGCAATAAGGCTAAGGCCGAGGCCGCCTGGCCGAACAAGGCCCAGAACGCATCGCCAAATAATTTGCTCTGTTTTAATACACCGAACATCGCAGATTTCCTAAGGTAAACGCGCGGAGTAATCGGTTCTGGGCGGCATGGGCTGAACCATTGCCCCGGCTTTAGCCGTGCAGCCCAGAACCATGCCCCACAGCATCATTAACAAGGCGTTCTGCGGAAAATACTCCCACATATTGAAAGTCAGACCGGCCGCGAAGATGAACATCGTCACCAAACCTTTGTTGGGGTGGACAGACATCCGTGTCGTGATCCATAAAAACGTCAGATAAGCCAACAAGCCGATCACGCCGTAGCCGTTCAACAAGAATAAATACAGGCTGTCGGAATCGAACTGGCCGGGAAAATACTCGGCACCGAACAACAGATTGACGGTGTTGGAGCTCAAACCCAAGCCCCAGCCGAACAACACATCCATAGGATCGTGCACATGATTGGCAAACACCCGTTGCCACAAGTCGATTCGGCCGTCCTGGGTGGGATCGGCATCGTCGCGGCCGCTCAATAGGGGACTGGAGGCCAAAATCAACGCGCCCACCGCCAAAATCGGCGCCGGCATCACTAAAGCCCAGCGATCGCGGGGCCGTAGTGCGGTATACACTTGAAAAAACACCACCAGCAAGGAACTGATAAACGCGGTACGGGAGCCGCTCAACAACGCTAAAAATACGCTCAGCGCTAACCAGCGGCGCATGCCCGGCACCAAGGCAAACACCAACGCGCAAGTCGCCATCGTCGCCCCGAACAAATTAGGACTGACGAAGGTGCCGAAAGGCCGACCGCCGCCCAACATCGATACGCCGAACAGCGGTGGCGCCCACAGAGCTTGGGCTAGGGCCAAACCAGTTTGCAACACCAGGTAATAGCGCAGGTAGCTGGCGAACTTGTACAACACGTAATCGCCGGCACCCAAACGACTGGTAACGAAACCGATCAAGGCTACCGGCAGATATTCGAACACCCGCAAGCCGGTCAGCGGCACGACTAGCGGCAAATCCAGATACAAGGCGTAGCCCACTTCAAACAACACATAGCTGCAAATCACGCCCAGAAACGCCAACACCGAACTGGTAAAAATTCCGTTACGCAAACGCGGCTCCAGCCAGGCATAAACGATCAGCACGCCCAATAAAGCCTCGCGCAGAATCCGCAAACCCATTTCCTGCTCGCCGTAGACTTCCTTGATACCGGCCCAAGCCGACTCAACCTGCGGCAACGAGGCCACCGTCGACGCACCAACCAGCGCAATCAACAACACCGGCAGATCTTTTTCCAGGCGGATTCTCATCGTTATTGTTTAAACCCGCTCGTCGCTTTCGGCGGGAACCGGCAACAGTTCCCTGTCCAACTGCTTACCCAGCCAATCGCCCACCGCTTGATATTTATCGCTCCAGCTGGATTCGTCCTTCGGTTCCTGATCCGCGCGTTGGTAGGCGTAACCGTAATACGGATAGTAAGACGAGCCTTCTTTCATATCGTTAATGATGAAACCGTTAGGTTTGATGCCCACTTGTTGGAAACGGCGGGCGCTGACTTCCAGTTCTTGCGCGGTATAGCGACCTTCTTTCACCACCAGGAAGGTGGCGTCGGCATGCTTGCCCAGAATCGCCGCGTCGGTGGCGCCCAGAATCGGTGGCGAGTCAATGACGATGTGGTTGTAAAAGCTTTTCAACTGCTCAAGGGTTTCCGACAGCTCGCCCAGCACCAGCAATTCCGCGGGATTCAGCACCATATTACCGCGCGGGATCAAATCGATACCTACATCCGGCAAGCTGACGATCACTTCGCCCAGCGTAGCCCGGCCTGACAACAAATCCGACAAACCCGGTTGCTTGCCTATCGAAAAGGTATCGTGTAAACGGCCGTTGCGCATGTCGGCGTCGATCACCAGCACCCGTTTCTTGATGCTAGCCAACAAGGCCGCCAAGTTAGAGCTAACAAAGGACTTGCCCATGCCTGGCGCCGGGCTGCTGACCATGATCACCTTGCTTTCATGCTGCGCCAACGTGGCTTCCAGGGTGGTGCGCAGACCGCGCAGCGACTCGACGGAAATATCCAATGGATCCTGAGAGACCAGAATACCGTTGTCTTTATCCTTACCCAGCAAGCGTCCCAATTTATGCTGCTTTTTGCTATGCGGAATTGCCGCAAACAAGGGCAATCCCACTTGATATTCCAGCAAGGCCGGATAGTTGTCGTGGCGTTGCAGGGAATGTCTGAGGAAAATCAAGGCCGAGCCCAAGCTCAAACCCAGCAAACCGGCAATCGCCAACAACAAGCTGGGTTTGGGCCAATAAGGCTTTTCCGGGGTGACCGCGAAATCGACGATGCGCGAATTGCCCAAGGAGCCGGCGGCTGCGATGCGTTGTTCCTGAGCACTGTTCAGCAGCGAGGTGTACAACTCGGTGTTGACCTGCACGTCGCGCGACAAACTCACCATGTTTTGCTGGGTTTTCGGTAAATCCTTGATGCGTTTTTCCAAAGCCGCCAGTTTGTTATTCACGCGCTTAATCTGGGCATTGGTGGAGATCATGTCCGGATGCTCGGCTTCCAAACGCTGGCTTTGTTCGTCGTATTTTTGTTTGAGTTGAATGCCCAGGGTTTCCATATCGGACGCCTGTTTCAACAGAATCTCGGCTTCGGCGGAAATATCCACCGCGCCGTGTTGCTGACGATAAGCGCTCAAACCCTGCTCGGCTTTTTCCAGACGCTCCTTGACGATGGGCAACTGGCTTTCCAGAAAACCCAGTTTTTGCGAGGCTTCCGCCGATTCCCAATTCACCGTGGCGTTCACGTAAATCGCCGCAATATCGTTCACCGACTTAGCCAGTTGCTCCGGGTCGCGGCCTTTCAATTCCACGCTCAGAATGTCGGTGTCTTTCGATACTTCCTTGACCGCAAAAGCTTTTTGCAGCGTTTCGATAGCCGACAGCGCGGTACGGCGGGTTAATTCAAAATGCGTACCCGGATGCGCTTCCAGGGTTTCGACTTTAATCGTCACCGGGATTTTCTCGCCGATCTCGGCGCTCAACACTTCACCGACCTGACCAGCCAGCAATTCGTCGCCGCGCGGGTCGAGCAGTTGAAAACGCCCGGCTTCCAACGCGATCAAGGTAAACTCTTTTTCCAGATAACGGTCTGGCACGCTGAACGCGGCGATTTTCAGCTTCTCGCCACCCCAAGCCCAGCGGCTGAATCCCCACCAGGCATCAGCTATGCCGTCATGCGCATCGTGCCGGCGAGCCAGGGTTTCGCCAATCAACGGAAAAAAGTAGGGCTCGGTTTCGATGGTCAAATTCAGGTTATCCACGACTTTACCCAACACCGAACGCGAACGCAAAATCTCCACTTCACGCTGCGCGCGCGGGCTTTCCGCTTCCGCCGGCGCTTGGTTGTTTTCGCTACGCAGCGTCGCGGAGAGCAATGCCTTGTTTTTATCGATCCGCAGCAAGGCATCGGCCTTGTAGGTGCGTGGCGCCAACACCAGATACACGGTGGTGACTAGCAACACCGAGCACAGCGCGATAAAAATGGTTTTGCGGCCTTCGATCAGCAAATCGACGTAGTCGCGAATACTGACGCTAGGCTCTGGCATTCTCGCCTGATTCAGCGGTTGCAAAACCGGGGTAGCTTCGTTTTGTGAGTAAATCATTTGTTACATCCCCATCATCGCGGCTTGCGACATGATTGCGGTAAACGAGCCGGGTAAAATTTGGTTCAGGACCCTAGACCATTGCGTGACACCGGCGGTACCGATGAACAACGTGTCGTGGGCTTGCAGCGGAAACTGGTCGGCCAGAATCATCGCATCGGGCGATTCTGCATCCAGTTGGAAAATTTCCGGCTGCATGTCGCCGGCGCGGATCACGTAGATGTCGCCGGGCCGCGAGGTATTGAAATCAACCCCGGACGCTTCGGCCAAGGCTTGCGACAAACTCATCCGGCCTTTGTTGATCTGGATGGCTTGCTGGCGGTTGGCCTCGCCCATCACGAACACTTTGCTGTCTTTTTGATCGCCGACATTCAGCACGTCGCCATCCTTCAATAGCAAGTTTTGAGTGGTCAAACCTTTTTCGTACATCGATTGCACATCCAGCTTGTAGAGTTTGCCGTCGCGGGCCAGCGCTACGTTGGCAAAATCGGAGTCCTTGGTCGAGCCGCCGGCGCGGGTGATGGCTTCAGCGACCGTCAATGGCGTTTCGTTCATGGTTTGCACGCCGGGACGCACGACTTCACCGACCACCGCTACGCGGTGCGCCTGGAAGGACAGCACGCGAATGTCGAGTTTGACCTTTTTGAAATATTTGGACAGCTCGCGCGTCAAATCCGCGCGGGCTTCGCTGACGGTTTTACCGGCCACGTGGATACTGCCGACGTAGGGGTAATACAAGTCGCCATTCTCATCCACCACTTTACCGGCTAGCTCCGGCATGATTTTCTCGCCGCCGGGATCGTTCAGTTCCGGATGCTCCCAAACGGTGATTTGTAATCTATCCTGCGGGCCAATGCGGTAGCTGGTTTTGTTGGGGTCCACCGGCGGCAAATTGTTAATGGCCTGGCGACGGTTCGCCTCCCGTTCGATAATCAAATCGGCGGTAATCGGCACAATGCGGACTTTCTCCTTGACCAATTGCCCGTCTTTTTTCATCGGCATCTCGATTTCGGTCAAACCATTATCGGTATTCATATCCATGCCTGGCGCCAGGAAACAACCGGGCAAGGTTAAGATCAGCATGATGGGAATCAATCTAAACATGTAAGCGTGTCCTTAGTAGGCGTTTTTATTGATAAAACCGGTCAGCACGGTGCGGAAGGCGATCTCCAAATCAAACCACAGCGACCAATGCTGGATGTAATACAAATCGTGTTCGATGCGACGGTTGAGGTCGGTGTCGCCGCGCCAGCCGTTGACTTGCGCCCAACCGGTGATGCCGGCTTTGACCATGTGTTTTTTCATGTAGTTGGGAACTTGGTCCTTGAACACTTCGACGAAATCCGGACGCTCGGGGCGTGGACCGACCAGCGACATATCGCCGCGTAACACATTGATCAATTGCGGCAGTTCGTCCAGGCTGGTTTTGCGCAGGAAAGCACCGAACGGGGTGGCGCGATTTTCGCCGGGCTTGGCCCACACCGCGCCGGTTTTGGCTTCGGCATCGACCGGCATCGAGCGGAACTTCAACATCGTGAACGAACGATTATTCCAACCCACGCGCTCCTGACGATAAAACACCGGGCCACGCGAACTCAGCTTCACACCCACCGCTAAAACCAACATCAGCGGGCTAATCAGCAGCAACAAAATCAAAGCCAAAAGTCGATCTTCGATTTCTTTGATATAACGATTGATGCCATGCAACGGCGATACTGAGAAATCCAGGGTCGGAATACCAGCCACAGTGTTCAAGCTCAGAAATTTGCTTTGTTTGAAGGCAAAACAGTCGATCACCAAGCGGATGCTGACCGGCAGATGGCGGAGTTGGTATTGGGCACGTTCGGTCAACGATTCGCCCTGATAAGCCACCCATACTTCGTCGATAGATTGAGCCGAGATGATGCCAGGCAGGTCTTCCAGTTTACCGAGACGCGGCAGTGCGAAATCATTAATTGAAGTTCTGTCATCGCCCCTGTCGTCAACATAACCGACCACTTGCAGGCCAGCCCAGGACGAATGATTCAACTGCCGCGCCACCGCCACCGCCATTTGATTCAAACCGACCATGACGATACGACCCTGCGACCAACCACGAGCCCTTAAGAAACGCAGCACTTGCGACAAACCCCCGCGCGCCACCAATACAAAAGCCAAACCCAGCACACCCCAAGAGGCGATCCAGCGATAACTGGAACCGAACCAAAAATGTAATCTGATTAAGGCGACGATGGACACCACCGCCACTAACGCCGAGATCCAGGCTCTGACGATACGGGCAATTTCGCCGCGCATCGCATCGTTACGCCAAGGCCGATAGACCTGACCAATTTCGAAGAAGATGATGGCACCAAGTATGCCCAGCGCAATGACGATTCGATAATCCTGATCGACAACGTACTCGCGTAACCAGAAATAGTGTGTCACCCAAGCGGCAGCAAACAACATGGCGACGTCGATGACGCGCAGCAACAGAATGACCGTGTGACCGTACTGTTTAAAAAGCCCGTTGAAAATATTTCCCAAACCGAGTGGCATGATGGCTTAACCCCTATATCGTCTTGATCCAATGACTAAGGGTCACCGTCCCTGGAAACCCAACCTGATGCGAACGGGTTGTTAATCCCTATTCGCTTGGGTAGTAGATTACCGAGACAAGATGAGAGAAAGCCTGAGGGTTTAATTAAGAATGTATTAGGAAAGGCTTAACTTTGGATGAAAGGGATTTTAAGCGAATGAATTATGCCCATTGAGGCAGCGAGCTTTAGTCAGTGTCAAACTCATAATTGACTTTGACCCGCTGCGATGTGCCGGTTTGGGTTTCCAGATTGATGCTGTCGGTGAGTTTGTATTTCAGGACCAGCAGCGCCTGCTTACTAAATAATCCCAGTTTAGTACCCACATAGGTATTAGCCGTCAGATACTGCCCTGCAGTGACCAGCGTATCGGCAAACGACTTGCCTTGCTGCACTTCAAACTCCTCTATACCCAGTTTATCGGTCAGCCACGACAACCGCCCCGCGCCATAGGATAGAGCGGCGCTCGCGATCATATTGCCTTCATCCTTACCGGCTTGGTTCAGCGAAGCCCCGGTTATCAAATACGCCAGCGCATCGGACTCCGGCAGGCTGGGCTCGGTATAAATTTTGGTCTGCGGCGCAGTGGCCGATCCGCTGACCTGCAACACGGCCGTCACCTTCTGATCCTTGGAAACCCGATAGGCTTCGACGTCCAGCCACGGGCGATCAATCGGGCCGTTGAATAAAAACCAGCCCTTACGCAACTTCAGGTCTTGTCCATAACTTCGGTAACGGCCGTCAGCCATATCGATGGCGCCATGCAAGGCAAGACGTCTATCAACTTTCAGAAATTGCAGTTGCCCGGTCAGTTTTGTATCCAAGCCAAGCCCGGAAAAACTGGCTTGCTGCCCCAATTGAATCTCCACGTCAGCGTCGATACCCGGTGGCGCTTCGATAGCCTGATCCGGGTCCGTTTTGCCGACGATCACCTCATCGCGACTGACCGCCACCGCACTGGCCGGCAGCTCTTTGATTTTAACCATGGCTTTGTCAATTCCCAACGCCCCGGTCACTTTGGCATCACCACGCGCCGAGCGGCCCAGCTTAAGATGCGGCGCGATGGTCACTTCGGCTTCAGGCAACTTAGCTACCTCAAAGTCATTACCCAGCACATCAAGATCGGCAGTGCCATCCAGGCCCAACAAACCATCGATGGCGAGCCGACCGCTGCCGGAACGAAGACTGCCGTGTACTTGAAGTTGCTGATCATCATTCACGGCATCGGCATGCAGCTGAATATCGGACAAAACAATACCCAGTTCATCAATTTGTAAGCGGCCATCCTCCAAACTCAGACGCCCCTGTGCAACTGGCTGAGGCAGCGAGCCCCCCAATTTTAGATCGGCGCCGAATCGCCCCTTAAGCCCGGACATATTAGGCACCAGACCTTGAAACAAACCAAGATCGTTGATTTTTGCGGCGAAGTTTCCGGTCAAGCCCTGTCCGGCACCTTGATCCAGTTGCAACTGAGCGCGGATAAAGTCGCTACCATCAGTCGCCAAATCAAGATCGGCAGTCAAGCGCTCGCCGGCGAGATTGCCGAACAGAACGGCCTTGCGAAACGGCACTACCAACCCGTTCTGCCCGACCGGCAGCGACACACCGGCTTCTGCCAGCGCCAGTCGATAGTCGCCCTGCAAACCGCTCCCGCGTTTGCGAACCTCGGCAGTCGCGGCTAAGCTGCCGAAAAGTTGCCAATGCGCCGGCAGATAAGCGCTTAGCAAATCCAACGGATAGTCGCTGACCTGCCCCTGACCGCTCAGATCGCCATTTGCCAGGTAGTCGCCCTGCAAACAGATTAAGGCGCGTGCCTGCGTCAGACAGGTATCAGCCAAGCGCACATCGGCACCGGCAGGCCGCTGGTCTATCGTCAAGGCGGCCGCTTGTCGCAATTCCCAGGCACCGAGTCGAGGGACTTGCAAGGATAAAGCCTGCAACGCCCCTTGCCAGCGCGGTGCTTGCCAGCGGCCGGCCAGCGCTAGCGCCAATTGCCCCTGCGGCGCACGGACATCCAGGCTAACGCTGTGTTTTGCTGAACTGCCGCTGGCAGCTATCGCCACGCTATCGATCTTGTCGTGACCGCTAAGCACATGTTGGGCATGCATTTGTAGCCGGCTATGGGCGTTTGGCTGAAAATCCAAGGTCAGATCAAATGCGCCGACTTGCTGTTGCGCATAGCCAAGCCCCGCAGCCTGCGCCGTCAACTCAATATCCGGCAAATGCCAATCGCCGCGCAGAAGACCGTTAACATGCGCTTTGCCGCGCAGACCGGGCCACAAACCGGCTAAAGCCGGCGTATGCAAATCAAAGCGAAGCGCGGATTCAGCCGGACCCAAACGGCCATCAGCGTGTAACCGATTGGCACCTGACGACAGTTGTAACTGATCGACCGCCACAACCTGCCCGTCCAGCGCAAATTTTCCCCCACCGCTCAACGGCTTGCCGAGCAATTGACCATCCAGCCTATGCAGTTGCGCCTTAAACTGCGGCGCGCCCGTGTTCAAATTTCCCTCGACATCCCCATCAAGCGATAAGCGCCCCGGCAAATCCGGCACCAATACCGCCGGGTTAAAATCTCTGGCGTGCGCGTGCAAAGCAAATTCGACGGCGTCCTGCCAGGCAATCGCGCCGTCGACAGCCAAGCTGCCTGCCTTGGACGCCACCAGGAATCGTTGGAGTTTGGCAGACGTCGGCGTACCGTCCATCGCCAGCTCCACGTGTGCATCCGGTAACTCGGCTCGCCGCACATCGGCGGTCAGCTTGGCCTGATAGGCTGAGAAATTACCCTGCAACGCCAGCGAACCCTGCGGACTTGTCAAATGCGGAAGATCGCCGACCAAGGGCCAGCGCGCATCGACCCAATCGCCTTGCAATGTAAAGCCGGGGGCTTGTAACAGCTCATCAATCTGACCGTGCAAGGTCGCAGCGAATGGTCCTGAAGCGTTGATGTCCAGTACCAAGCGCTTCAGATCGCCGCTGAATTTGCTCGCTGCCTGCCAGTTGCCATATTCGGCCGAACGCAACTGACACTTCGCGTTCAGCGCCAGTGGATAGCCGCCACCTAAGCCCAACCATCCATTTAGATCAAGCTGATAGTCCGCAGCCTCAGCGACCATATGGGTTAAATGCAAGCGGCCGCCTTCGGTGTTGGCAGACAAAGTGAGATTTGGGAGATCGTGACGTTGCCCGGACTGGATGAATGTAGCATCGTTAACCGTCAAACGATCCAAGCGCAGCGCCAGCGGCACGGGTAACGAGGCTTCCGGGTCAAAATGACTGCTGCTATCCGCCTGCTGAGTGCCCGGCTCCAGGGTCAATTCCAGGCCCTCGGTGGCGATCTCGTCGATCTGCAATGCGCCTTTCAACAAAGCAAGCGGAGACCAAGCCAGCGAGAGGTAGCGGAGTTTGAGTTGAGTGCCATCGGCATGGTACTGCACCCCTGCCAACTGCAAACGATGCAACAGGGTGCCGTCGATGTTGTTAATGCTGGTCTCGGTCGGCAATACTTGCTGAATCAGCCAGCGACTTCCCGACTGGCTGTTGGCCATAGCCAGCACGACCGCCAACAGCAGCAACAGCAAAGGCAGTACCAGTAGTAGCCTCCGCAGATACCTCCCAGGCCAGCGCCATAGGCTCATAAACGTGTCCCTGCGGCAAAATGGACTTGAAACGAGGAGTCGGCGGGTTGCAGGGGCACGGCAAAATCCAGGCGTACCAAACCAATCGGCGAGTACCAACGCACCCCCAAACCCACACCGGTCTTCACTTGAATGCCGTCCAAATTATAGGCATTGCCGGCATCGATAAAGGCGGCCGCCCCCCAATTGTCGAGTACCGAGTGTTCATATTCAACGCTGACCACACTCAAAAAACGCCCGCCCACTACCGCGCCCGTAGCGTCCTTAGGTCCCAGTTCTTTGTAACTGTAACCACGTATGCTGTTCATACCGCCGGCAAAATAACGATAAGTAGTGGGTAGCTTGTCGAAATTATCCACCAGCGTGGCGCCTTGCTCGCCACGCAGCACAATGCGTCCCACGTCGCCAACGGGGTGCATCCACACGCCCGCCACAGACCCTTGCAGCATACTGATATGGGACAGCGGGCTTTTGTAGCTGCCATCCACTGAGAACTCCAACCGATAGCCACGTGTCGGTCGAAGCGGATTGTCCGATACCGAACGCAACCAACTGCCGCCGGGTAACAGCAATAGCGTCGTGTCGGTCGTATTCGCCGCCGTATACTTCTCGTAACTGTAGTCGATGAACAATGTCTGCTTCCAGCCACTGGTGAATGCGTGCTTCAAGCGCGCCGATAATTTCCCTGCCCACGAGGTATAACTGGTCGTGTCTTCGCGTTTCACACCCGCACCAAAGCTCAAGGAGTCGTTGAGCGGATCATCCAGCGGTACGGTGTATTCAGCGCCGGCTGTAGCCAAGACCGGCGATAGATCCAGTTCGGCGTTGAAATAATGGCCCTGCGGATTGATCAAACGATTGAGATAAGTTCCACTGACCAAAGGCCCCTTATCGGTGTCGTATCCAAAACCCATCCCGTAATGATGGCGCTTGTTCGGATACAGACTCAGCATGACGGGCACCTGCCTATCGGCTATGCCGGCTAAATCCGGATGAATATCCACCGATTTGAAATAGCCGCTGTTGGACAGCGCATTGTGCGTATCGGCTAGCTTATGACTATCGTAATACTCGCCGGTTTTGACCTTGACCAACTTGGCAACAAACGCGGGATCAAGAACAGCCTGGTCAATCTTGACTTCGCCAAAATAAAGACGCGGCCCCGCATCGTAATGCAGCACAATATCGGCCCGATCTTGAGAAGGATCGACGCGCAATTGACTCGTGGCAAAGCGGCCTTGCAAGTAACCACGCTCTAAGGCCAATGCCTCGATTTGTTTTTTTAAGGCTTCATAATGCCCGTGATGCAGCGGGCTGCCTACTTTGGCGGATAACTTTTCCCGTAAGCTCGCGAATGCCGGATCGTCAACCGCTTCACCGAGAAATTGCAGGTCAATCGCGGTCACGCGCATCGGCTCGCCGGGCGTAATAACAAAGCGCGCCTGCCAGCAATCGGGCTTAATATCCAGATTTTTTTCTAGGCTGACGTGGTAGTGACCTAACGCGCGTAACGCATCGTCGATCTCCTGATCGGCCTTGAGGAACAGACTATTGATTTTCCAATCAGGCGCCTTGCAGTCCTGTTCACGCAAAGACAAGCTGATTTCAACATTCCTTAATAACTCACCGTCTATGCCCTGAATCAGGACATCGGCGGAAGCCTCTAACGTCTCAAAGAGGCCGACCAAAACCACCGCGTACAAGTGGAATCGATAGTTACCGGTCATCTTGGGTCATCGAAACAGGTCATAGGGAGCGCTGAAGAGGTTGCGCAGCCACTTTACCAGTGATCCAGCCCGCCTAGCAAACTGCAACCTGAGCAGTATCGACTAGGCGGTTGGCTACTCTACAGTGCCAAGATTGGCTATGAAGCCAAAGTATGAAGTGGTAAACCTATACCCTATCCGCCAACAAGCGGATAGGGTGCACTAGCTTGCGCGCGGTCTCGGCGCGTTCGGCGTTCAGGTAAAACGCACAGCTGAAATTACTGCTAACCACCACATCCGCACCGGAGCCTTCGATGGCCTGGCGCTTGGCGTTACGCAGTTGCTGGGCGTTGTCCGGGTGGCTGAGCATATAGCTGCCGCCGGCGCCGCAGCAGAGTTGATTATCCGGCAGGGCTTCGATATTTAAACCGGGGATTTTCCGCAGCAGCTCATGCACGGCACGGCCGTTTTTCAACACATTGCGCTGGCTGCACGGCTCGTGCACCGCCACATTCATATTGGACGCAGCAGGCTCCAAGTTCTTCGGCCAATGTTCCAATAAAAATTCGTTGATGTCCTGCAGGCGCTTGGCAAACCAACCGGCGGTTTCGCTATTATCGCCTTCGTACTCGCTCAACATCGCGCCGCAGCCACTGGCCACGTAGATCACCGCGTCCACTTCCAATTGGTAAAACGCTTCGATATTTTTCTCTTTCAAGGCTTGCGCGGAACAGCCGTTGTGCTGATGAATGGCGCCGCAGCAGCCTTGGCCTTCCGGCACCACCACTTCATAGCCTATGGTATTGAGTAGCTTGATTGCAGCCCGTTGCGTGGCGCGGTCAAAATGTTCGGCCAGGCAACCGGTAAATAAGGCTACTCGTCCGCGCTGCCGCTGCCGCCTGCCGACCGGATAAATCCCGGCCAAACTGCCTAGGGCCGGCTCGTTCAGCAAACTTTCGGCGGTAGCCAACTTTAATTTACGCAACAAGCCGCTGGCTCTAAGGGGTTTTCGCAGGCCGGAACGTAAATACAAAGACAGCAAGGGTAATAACATCCGCCGCCGGCGTTTGTGTTCGATAAAGTACATCGCCAACTTGGCTAACCAAGGGTGGGCCGCCGCCTCCTGCAATTTCGCTCGGGCCTGATCGAACAGCGCGCCGTAACGCATCCGGCTGGGACAGGCTGTTTCGCAAGCGCGGCATTGCAGGCAATTATCCAAATGGGCGCGCTCTTCGGCGCTAATCGGCGCCTCATCCACCAAGATTTTGCTGATGGTGCGGATGCGTTGCCGGGGCGTTTCGGCGTCGATTTCGAACAAACGAAAAGTCGGGCAGCTGCTGACACACATGCCGCAGCGCATGCATTCGCTGGCTTCCGGGATATACGGACCGTTGGGCGCAGGTGACTGTGAGCCGTTATCGCCCGTAAATTCGCCCATGCCAAAATCCATCATATCGAACATGTTAGCCCTCCATCATTTTGGTGTAAGCCCGGCGCAACAACTCCATTTCGGCTGGCGGCCGACCGCGTAACTCCGGCAAAGTGCGCATCTGGCAACCCAAGGCCTGCATCAAGCGGTGCGGCGGATCCAGCAGCTTGAAACGCGCCATATACACCGTGACGGTGCCTTTTGGGGTATCGACATATTCCTTAAAACCGGCTTCGGCATAGAGTAAGTCGTTATCAAACCCCAGCAGACGATTGATGGCGTTAACCAGCGTTGCCGGATGCACGGTGATTTTTCCGTCGTTTACCGTCGCATCTTCATCGAAGGCAACCGACAGCGGCGGCAAGGACTGCGGAAAGCACACGCTGCCGCCGGCCTGCTGGGCAAACAAGGTCAAAGCGCTGATATCGCCTTTGTACATCAATAATAATCGGTGGCTATTAAATGCCTCCGGTACTGCGTTGTTCATTGCTTAGCCAGGCGCACAATTGTCCCACAGCGATTTAAAGCTGCTATCCAAGCGCGACAGCCGGCTGTTGATTTGGTCCAACAACGAGTACTGCGGGAAGCGCGCCTTATTGCCGTCGCGATACCATTGCTCCATCGCTTCGGTAAGCTGGGTTCTTTCGTTAAAACAATCGGCGATTTGCTGCTTCAACCAGCTAATACTGCTTTGCGGGGCCAGTTCCGCCACGCGGTAGCGTAAGCCGTTATTAAAGATCCGCACGCCGCCGCCTTGGGCTGCAGTGTGATACAAAGCGTCCTGATCAACGATTTCCACCCCGGCCAGATAATCGATGCCAAATTCGTGCAACTGCGGCAGCCATGGCACGGTGGGCCCCATCAACACGGTTTTGGCGTGACTGGATAGCTCCACCAAGCGCGGAAAGGTTTTATTCGGAATACTGCTGGCGGTCAAAAACACCCAGTCGGCTTGCGGCAATAAAAACTCGCACGCGGAATCCGGCAGATCGGCGGCGGACGGTTGTCGCTCCAAAATGGTTAAATGCATTTTGTCTTGATAGCGTTCGATGCCCGGATAACGGCCGATCACCACCACGTTTTTGCCATTCAGCTGCGGCAAAAAATGCTCGAACACCGCCAGATTGGCGTGTTCGTCGTGACTGTCCAACACCAGCGAATCCGGTAAAGGCCGAGCGTTGATGCAACTGTTGATGGCTGCCATGGCAACCGTGGCTTTATACGGTTCCCATTCGGTAATCCAGGCGGCTAAATCCGTCACCGGTTTGCCCACCAAGGTGCCGGACCATGGCAAGGTGCGCGTGTTATGCCCCGGACTCATCGCTAAGCCGGCGGTCGCCCGGCCCTGACTTTGGCACACGGTCCAGACCAAACCGATCATCAGGTTGTCCACCACGGCATCGCTGCTGCAATAGTCCAGCAGCAGTTCGTACAAGCGTTTTGGGTTAGCCATTGCCCCCCCTTATTGCGGGATGTCTAGCAATTTTGCTTCGGTTTTGATGTTGTCTTGCTGGCCCCAGGCATTAATGGCCTCGACGAACCATTGTTTTTTGGTCGGGTGCGGCTGCACAACATCGTATTCGGCATAAAAACTGCCGTCGCCATGAAATTTAATCTGACCGATGCGCTGCTTACCGGCACTGTACCAGTAACCCACCAGATCCTGGGTTTGAGTAAACGGGTCGGTCACCAGACTAAATTCGGCGCTATCGAATTTCGGCAAACTGAGTTCGGTTTGCAGCGGAAAGCCCAGCTTGACGATATTTTCTATAATGCGTTGGCAAACCGTCTCGCCGAAAGCCCGCCGTGCCGCCACCTGCTCGGCAACCCGTTCGCTAGTCATGCGGCATCCTCCAGCACGGCGTCGGCCAAATCCATAATCACCGAAGCGCCGGAACGGTCTTCCGGATCGAGCGCGCGCATCAATACCAGAATGGACTGGGCTTCCGCATCCAATTGCCGCCGCAGTTTGATAAAGGCTAGCGCTTTTAAACTGTAGAGATAAAACAGCGCGACTTCGCTGGCGTACATATCCCACTGCGCCAATTCCCGGCCCAATTGCCGATAGTCGGCTGGAAAGCCGCCCTGCCGGGCCGCTTCGTTTAGCGCCGCCATCACTTCCAGCTCGGCTTCCAGCAAACGGCCTTGGTAAAAATAGAATTTATACAAGGCAAAATAGGTTTGCAGACAAGCACTATCCAAGGCCTGCGCCTGTCTGAAATATTTTTCCGCCAAGGGCTTGTCCGCATGACTGGCCGCTACCGCCATCTGCAACAGTTTATTCACCTCTTCCGGCACATCCGGACTGAATAACACCCGTTCTTCAAAAAAGCCGAGCTGACTCATGGATTACCAAACCTCGGCGGGCGCAACCAACGCGGCGACCGGCTCGCCACCCAACAAATGCTGATCGATGATGGTTTTGACATCATCCTTGGTGACTTTGCCGTACATCACCCCTTCCGGATAGACCAATACGCTGGGCCCCAGCATGCACGGGCCCATGCAACCGGTGTTGGTCAGGCCGATTTTCTCGAACAGGTTGCGGGCCTGAATTTGATTCATGAACTCGTTCATCACCTCGGCACAACCACTGGCGGTACAGGAGCCGCGCGGATGGCCTTGCGGACGGGCTTGAGTGCAGACGAATACGTGTTTATCGGGACGAGGCATAGTGGGATTCCTTATGGTTTAACTAAAAATAAGGTGTCGCTATCGCGACGAATTCATTGATGTCGGTTCTCGGACCGACAACCGAGACACTTTCTTTTGCTCCGCCAAAAGAAAGTATCCAAAGAAAAGGCGGCCCGAATGCCGCTTGTTCCCTGCGCTCCTCGCTTTTGAACGGGGTTGCCGAAAGGGGCTCCCTGCCCCTTCGGCAACGCGCCGCATCCCTGCGGCGCCCCTGCGGGCTGCTCACTCGGCACATCCATGTGCCTCGCCCTTCGGGTGCTGCGCATGCAAATCGGCTATCCTGCCGATTTGTCCGTTCAAAAGCTCCGGTGCTCGGCGCGGCATACGGGAGACGACCGTTCTACTCTCGATGCTCCTAGATTTACATCCAGCACCAGAAAACTAAAAAGGGCTTTTACAAAGCATTGTGAACCTAAAACAGCTGGCGACAGCTCACCCCCGAATTAACTCCAATAACTTAGCAATTCCGGGACAAGCCAGATCCCCTATGCCGCGCCGAGCACCGCAGCGTTTATCGAGAATTGCCCGAAGGGGCACCGCAGGGATGCGGTGCGTCGGCGGAGGGGCTGGGATGCCCCTTCTGCCGACCCTCGATAAACGCTGCGGCGCGCAGGATTAAAGCGGCATCGGGGTGGCCTTTTCTTTGGATACTTTCTTTTGGCCATGCAAAAGAAAGTATCTCGGCTGTCGGGCCGAGACCCGACTTCAAAACCAGCCGTCGCGCCAGCGACACATTGCTTAAAATCCGCGTGGGCACAAAAACCGTGCCCACCCTACGATAAGCCGAAACTTAAAAGCTAAAAAATCAAGCCGCCGCCTTATGCTCATGCGTAAAACAATCCTTAGGACACACCTTGGAACATGCCTCGCAACCAATACAGTCAGCAGCATTTTTCAAGCTCATCACCATGCTGTTATCGTCATCGTCCTCAAAGTCGCCGTAATCGTCGCCAAAATCTTCGGCTGATAAGGCTTCGTCTTTTTCGACCAAATCAAATACGTCGCGCGGACAAACCTTGAAACAACGGCCGCAACCGATACAAGTACGCTGATTAATGTCGGTAACGTAAGACGGTGTCCAAACGGTGCCGCCAAAGGTCACGCCGGTTACAAATTCGCTCATGATCGTCTCCTAAGCCGTTTCTTTGCTGGCAGCCAAGAACTTCTTGTTGGCATCATCCCAGGCTTTGCAGGCGTCGTAAGTGGCTTGCGCAATGCCCATCAGTTCGCCATAGGCATCCGGCAATCTGTCTTCGATCAAATCGTGCAATACCGAGGCAGCCTCACTAGCAATACGCTTGGCTTTTTTTACGTCTTTTTCCAATACTTTCAGTTCTTCGTCGCTCATCGCACACCTCAAGCTTCGGCTACTTCTCTATAGGTTGTGATCAAACCCAGCGCTTTCTCAATGGTTGCATCGGTTTTGGCCGCCAAATCTTCCAGGCTGGGGAAACCGAAACGGTGCACATCGCGCAAGACTTTATCCACCACGATCAATTTACCGACCAATACCAAAGCCCGGCCGAAACCTTCGTGGGTGATGTTGATCACCGGCACGGCCATCAAGCCGCCTTTCTTTTCGATCAACGACGCAATGGAGTTGTAATAGGCTTTGACGCGCGCCAAGGTAATTTCATCCGGGTCGCCGATAATCGGTATCTCGCGTTTGCGTTCTTTGGTCATCACCAAAGGATCGATGATCTTTTCTTCCGACCAGCCTTCGTAGGTGTCGTAGGTATCGAGTGCGCGCAGTTGTTTGACCATCTCGACGACGATTTCCGAGTTCATGAACGGGTCGCCTGCTTCGACGACTAATGCGGGTTGGGCCATGGTGGTTCTCCTTTGGGTTTTTGTTTAGTTAGGTTTATGGCCTAACTGAAAAATATTCATTTGGGTGTCGCTAACGCGACGACTGTTTTAATGTCGGTTCTCGCACCGACAGGCGAGATACTTTTCTTTGCTTGTCCAAAGAAAAGTATCCAAAAGAAAAGACACCCGGATGCCGCTTATTCCCTGCGCTCCGAAGCTTTTGAACAGGGTTGCCGAAAGGGGATTCCTGCCCCTTCGGCAACGCGCCGCATCCCTGCGGCGCCCCTACCGGGCCGATCCGTTCAAAAGCTCCGGTGCTCGGCGCGGCATGCGGGGCAAAACCATTCCGACGCGCCAAGGCTTTTAACTATTTACGAGCTACCCCAACCCAATCTATTCATCCCACCCCTCCTCTTCCATCGCGTTAAACCGCTCCGGATTGGGGCCTTTGTGTAGGTTGATGGCTTTGGCCAACCAACTGGATGGCCCAGCTTTCATTTCGGCTTGCAAATCCGCGATCAGATCCTTGACGGTGCTGCCTTCGTGGACTTTGACCGGCTGAATGCCTTGCGCGACGATTTGTTTCACTGCAGAGGCACCAATCGCCAGGCAATACACGGCCGCGCAGCCTTCCAGCAACTGAATCTTCACCGACAACTTGTCTTCGTTACCGTCCTGCGCGAGTTCGCCAAATTGCGCAGCTTCCATGAATTCGAACTGTTCCGGATCCACCGCGTAGACAGCAAACGATTTGGCTGAGCCAAAATGCTGATCAACGTGCACCATGTCGGTAGTGGCAAAAGCGACTTTAATAGCGGTTTCCATAGGCATCCTCTGTTCGTGGGTATGCAAAACGTGCATGCGGCGGGCTAATGACATGACGGCGAGCACGCTTGACGTTCGGATTCGGGTTTTTGCGCATACGGCGAGTAGTAAGGCTCGATCTCCTCGTGGGCAAAGTTGATCACCAAATTGGCTAAATCAAACAAGGTTTGCCGAGTGCCGCGATAGCCTATCCAGGTTTTCTGATAACCGCCGATGATGTCGTACAACGGAAAACCGATACGCAGAATCGGTATGCCCAAGCGTTCGGCGCTAGCCACGGCATGCGAGTTACCGATCAGCAATTGCGCCTTGCGTTCTTTAGCCATAACTTCCAAATCTTCCAGGTCGCCGATCTTGATGCTGTCCACCGGTGCCGTCGCCAGCACTGGTGTATTTCCGGCACAAATCGCGGTCACCACTTCCGCACCCATGCCTTGTACCAGATGAATCAAAGCATTGAGTTGATCTGGATCAGCTGCGATCGCCACCCGCAGTTGGCCGAGCATGAAATGGGTATCGAGCATTGCGTCCTGCAATTGCGCGCGCTGCCGTTCAATCTTTTGCGGCACCGGCATTTCGCTGATGTCGGCCAAGGTTGTAATCAAGGCGTCGTTAGCCTGCAAGCCATAAAGATGGTCAAAATAGAAACTGGGGACACCGGTTTTTTCCTGCAACAGTTCGCCGGATTTACGCAGAGAGGCGCCGATTATCAAGCTGGCTTTAGCTTCACCCAAGGTCGCCAACTCCGACACTGGCGTACCGCCGATGGTGACTGGCGAAAAATCGTCGTCTGTCAAGCTGCCGTCCAGCGAATCGGACAAGTCCGGCACCAGCACCGGGCGTAAATTGAATTGTTCGATCAAATCGCGCAAAGCTTCCAGATCGCCGGGCGTCAACATGGGGCTAACCAGACAATTGACCTGACGCTGACGATTGCCAGGCTTGGTCCCTGCGGTTTCCGCGTCCGGCACCAGAGCTTTGATAATTTCGTAAATCGTCGCCGCATAGCCGGTTTCCACACAGCCGGTGAAATCGGGCGTATTTACTGCGACCACCGCCACGTGGGCATATTCCGGATAACGGTCGCGAAACTCGCGAACATTACGGTGCACGTCACAGCCTTGAGTTTCCGCCAAACCGGTGGTCAGTACCGCAATCAGAGCCGGGTTGGATTTTTCGGCAATCGCTTTGATGCCTTCGATGACATTTTCGTCGGCACCCAACACGGAGCTGGCTTGATCCATGGCAGTGGTTTGCAGCGGAATCGGCTCTCGGAAATGCCGCACGAAAAACACCTTGGCAAACGCCGTGCACCCTTGCGAGCCGTGCAGCATCGGAATCGCCCGGTCAAAACCCAGGCAGGCCAAGGAACCGCCGGTAGGTTGACTGGCCTTTAGCGGATTGACCGACAGGGCTTTATTGCGTTTGACGATGTCGGCCATGCTATGCCGCCTGAGCCGCTAAAGGCTCTGCTGGCGCCTCGATAGTGGCCGATTTTTTCAGGCCTCCGGTGCGCCAGGGCGGTGTCGCCCGCACAGCTTCCCAAACCGGGCTTTCCAAAGTCAAAGCCAATTGCCGGACCAGTTCCAGCATGCCTTGATAACCTTCGTAACCGAACTCGCGCTCTTGATTGATGTCCAGGAACGGAATCCGCGCTTTCAACGCGGTGTACATATTCCGGCCGCCGGCGATCAGAATGTCGGCTTTGTAGTCGGCAACGACTTTTAACAAGGCTTTCGGGCTGCCGTCTTCGATCATCAGCGTGTCTTCGCCCATCAGTTCGCGAATCCGCGCTTTGTCTTCTTCAGTAGATTTCTTGGTGCCGGTAGCCACCACCACCATACCCAAATCCTGCAGTGCCGAGATCACCGACCAGCTTTTCACGCCGCCGGTAAACAACAATACCCGCTTGCCTTTTAGCCTTTCTCGCCAGGGCGCTAGCGCTTCGCGGATGCGGTTTTCCTCGCGGGCAATGATGGCTTCGGTGCGTTCGATTAAATCAGGATCGTTAATCACTCGGGCGAAGTCGCGCAAAGCCTGGCTGGTATCGGTAATGCCGTAAAAACTGCCTTCGAACCACGGCGTGCCATAGCTTTGTTGTAGTTTGCGGGCCACGTTGACCATGGCCTTAGAGCACACCATCATATTGACTTCGGCTTTATGCATGGTTTGTACTTCGCGGAAGCGGGCGTCGCCGGACAAGGTACACAATACGCGCAAGCCCATTTCGTCGAGCAGCGGTAGCACGTGCCAAAACTCGCCGGCGATGTTGTATTCGCCCACCAGATTCACGTCATGTACCTTGATACCCGGGCGCTCGGTGCCGGGCGGCAACGGATCAGGATCGCGGGTGCCGATCACGTGATTGACCATTGCGTCGCCGGCGATGCGGTTACCCAGGTTTTTGGTGCCGTAGAAGCCGGCGCAATCAATAGGTACGACCGGCACGCCCCAGCGTTCGGCGGCGGATTTGCAAGTCGCGTTGATGTCGTCGCCCACCAGAGCCGGTACGCAAGTGTTGTAGATAAACACCGCCGGCGGATTGTAGGTTTCGATGGCTTGTTTGATCGCATGGAACAGGCGTTTTTCGCTACGCCCCATCACCACGTCTTGTTCGGTCAAATCAGTGGTCATACCGATTCGGTATAATTCCGAGCCGGAAGAACGGGTGCCGCGGTTGTCCCAGGAGCTGCCGGCACAGGCGATAGGACCGTGGACGATATGAGCCACATCGGCGATCGGCAGCAACGCAATCTGAGCGCCGTCGAAAGCGCAGCCGCCCGCCGCCGAACCGGGCTTGGGTTTTGCGCAGCCGGACTTTTCCTTCTTGTTATGCTCGCAAGCCGGTTCGTCCAGCAGTTCCGCAATATCTTTGGTCGATTTCATGGCATCACACCTCGCTTTTTGTTAACAACAAAGCAACCGGTGTGCCATTTGATAAGACACTGATTTCTATCTGGTTTTGTTGAATTTAAATTGTAGCAAACACGACAAACCGGAGCTTACGGAGGAATGATGACTACAATCAGCACGGAGAGGACGACCAATATCGCCAATTGCTGTTGTTATTAGCTTGCTGGTCGTTCGGTTAACTTGCCATAATCGACCGATCATCTAACTATTACGGCTCTACTGACCTTGTATCTCCTTATGTTGACCGAAAGCCACCTACGTGATTTGTTACTGAAACTAGAAGCCGACAACATCGAAAGAACTGAGTCGATCAATAAAACCGACAAGTTTTGCGAAGCGATATGCGCTTTCGCCAATAACTTACCCAATCACAAACAACCCGGTTACTTACTAATTGGCGTTAAAGACGATGGCACACTCGCCGGCTTGACTGTCAATGATGAATTATTGAAGAATCTCGGCGGCATCAGATCCGATGGCAACGTTCTACCGCAACCCCCCATGACCGTCAGCAAGTTTTCCTTTGCCGACGGCGACATCGCAGTCGTCGAAGTCACGGCGTCCGATCTGCCGCCGGTACGCTACAAAGGCCGGGTATGGATCAGGGTCGGCCCACGCAAAGCTATTGCCACCGAACAAGAAGAACGCATACTCAGCGAACGCAGAGTCGCCATGGCTCGCTCGTTCGACGCTCGCCCCTGTCCGGAATCAACAATCAGTGATCTGGCTCTAGGACAATTCGACGCTTATCGGCGCGAAGCGGTCGATTCAGAAACCATCGCAGCCAACCATCGACCCATCGAACAACAATTAGCCTCTTTTCGGCTTTACGATCCGGAGCGACAACGTCCTTCTCATGCCGGCATTTTGTTATTTGGCAAAAACCCGCGTTTTTTCCTGCCGGGGGCATATGTCCAATATCTCAAGGTTCCCAACACTACGCTTACCGAACTGCCTGATGATCAGGCTGAAATTTCCGGCGATCTTCATTCAGTACTGCGCGAATTGGAGGTCAGGCTAAAAAGCATTATCCAGACCAGCATGCGCCCAACCAGCTTACTTGCCGAGAAACTACTCCCGGATTATCCTGAATGGGCCTTAAGGGAATTGTTGATGAATGCAGTGATGCATCGCAACTACGACAGCAATACGCCAATTCGCTTTTATATGTTCAGTGATCACATCGAAATTCATAGCCCGGGCGGTTTGTATGGAGAAGCAACGCCGGAAAACTTCCCAACGCGCAATAGTTATCGGAATCCGATTATTGCCGAGGCAATGAAATCGCTCGGTTTTGTAAACAGGTTCGGTTACGGCGTTCAAAGAGCGCAAGCCCTGTTAGCGCAGAACGGCAATCGTCCGGCCGAGTTCGTGTTCGATGAGCATACGGTACTAGTTAAGGTTTACCGGAGGCCGACATGAAGACAGTCGCTTTTTTTAACAACAAAGGCGGCGTAGGTAAAACATCCCTCGTTTATCATTTGGCTTGGATGTTTGCAGACCATGGCATTAAAACTCTGGCGGCTGATCTTGATCCCCAAGCCAACCTTACCAGTATGTTTCTGGATGAGAATAGGCTGGAGGAGCTTTGGCCGGATGCAGAACATCCCGACACTGTGTACGGATCAATTCGCCCCATTCTGCGAGGCATAGGTGATATTAACAAGCCACATGTAGAAATGATTACTGAACAACTTGGCCTTATAGCCGGTGATCTGGGCCTTTCAAGATTTGAGGATAAACTTTCCGATGCGTGGCCGCGCTGTCGTAACAACGATGAGTCGGCTTTTCGGTCCATGACGGCTTTTCATCGCTTGATTCAGCAAGGAGCGGACTGGGGAGCGGAAATAGCGTTCATAGATGTTGGCCCCAATTTGGGAGCGATCAACCGTTCAGCACTAATTGCTTCCGATCAAGTTTGCTTGCCTTTGGCTCCCGATCTCTTTTCTTTGCAAGGCCTCAAAAACCTCGGGCCCACTTTGCGAGAATGGCGAAGGGTGTGGAGTGAGATTCTTCCAACAGCACCTTCCGATCTATCAATGCCCAAAGGTTCTATGCAACCGATCGGTTATATCGTAATGCAACACAGTACGATGAGCACGCGCCCGGTGAAAGCCTATAAACGATGGATGGAACGTATTCCAGATGTTTATCGAACTGACGTATTGGATGAGCAAAGCGGTTCTGGACTTGTTGTGGAACAAGATCCATATTGTCTATCCATGCTCAAACACTACCGCAGCCTTATGCCCATGGCAATGGAAGCACGTAAACCGATCTTTTTTCTGAAATCCGCTGATGGTGCGATTGGCGCCCATATTGAAGCAGTTAGAAGTTGCTATGAAGATTTCGAGAAACTAGCAGCTAAAATTGCGGGTCAGGCTGGTGTAGGATTCCTCTGTTAGCTGAGCGGTTAATGCTCGAATTATAAACCCCTCATCAACATGCTGTCAGGGTTGGTATAAACGCTACCAACCCAATTCCCCAGCAAAAATCTAACAACTCAATACGCGCTCCCCGGCTTTAACACCCAGCTTTTTCAGAATGATCGCCAACGGGCAAAAGCCGCTGAATGACGCCTGCACAAGATTGGCGCCCACAAACGCGGTAAACCAAAGCCAATTCGGCGAATGCCAGCGCGCCAGCGCAGCGCCAGACTGATCAGAACGAACGAGCCGGCAAACGCCATTACCAGACGATCAATAGACATATAGCCTGCTATTTCAAACGCACCACGCCGAGGAATTTCAAGATCATGCGTTCATAAAATGGTTCGCTGATGCCGTTTTTAATCTTGCGCATGAAGTATTTCTCAAAACCGATTTTGGCCAGATGCACCCATTTGCCATGGTTGGACCAAGTGGTATTTCGGGGCGGGATTTGCGGCACGGCCAAGAACGCCACGCCGGTGTCGCCCAAGTCCGCCAGGCACAAAGCGCTTAAACTCGGCATGTCCGACGGCTGTTTGCCGGCTAGTTCGTCGCGGATGTTGTGGGCGGTAGCCGTCACCATGGATTCGATCATGTAACCGGTTTTAGGGGTACCGGTCGGCACCGGGGTTTTCTCCACCGGCGGCAAGGCGATGCAGACCCCGACCGAGTAAATGTTTTTGTAGGTGGGATTACGTTGATGTTGATCTACGATCACGAATCCCCGCGGATTGGTCAAACCTTCCGCGCCGCAATGGCGCACCGCATCTACGCCGGTAAACGCCGGCAGCATCATGGAATGCTTGAACGGCACTTCATGTTTTTTCTTGTCGTTACCGTCTTCATCCACTTCGGTGACATACATCATGCCGGCTTCGATTTTGTCGACTTTAGCGTTGGTGATCCATTTAATGGTTTTGTCGCGCAGCGCACTTTCCAGCAAACCCTTGGTGTCGCCGACCCCGCCGAGGCCCAGGTGGCCGATATATGGCTCGGAGGTGACAAAAGTCATCGGCACTTTGTCGCGGATTTTGCGTTTACGCAGTTCGGTTTCCAGAATCATCAGATATTCGTAAGCCGGGCCGAAACAGGACGCTCCTTGCACCGCGCCAACCACAATTGGACCGGGATCGGCCATAAATTTGTCCCAATCCTCGGCAGCCAATGCAGCATGATCGACATGGCAGACCGACGAGGTATGCCCACCGTGCGGCCCCAAACCCGGTACTTCATCGAAGGCCAGGCGTGGACCAGTGGCGATAATCAAATAGTCGTATTCAACCGAAGAGCCATCCGCCAGATCAATTTTGTTGTTGGCCGGATCGACTTTGGTCGCGGCCTTTTGAATGAAGTTGATGCCTTTTTTCGCCATCACCGGCGCCAGCTCGATTTTCAAATCCTCCGGTTTGCGCCATTTCGGCGGCACCCAGGGATTGGACGGCACAAAGTGGAAAGTCGGCGAATCGGAAATCACCACGACTTCATGCGCATTCCCCACTGTTTCCTTCATTTCGTAAGCCATCGGCACACCGCCGATCCCCGCACCCAACACTACAATTCTTGCCATGACCTTCTCCTCGCTGCTGTTTAGATGAACACACTCTGCATATTAATTATTTTTATAGTGGTGTTATATGCTTCAAAACCTTACGGCTCAAGAACATTAGGACCTCCTGATGCAATGAACTGAAATATTCCCGGCTTTTGATTGCTTTTGATGCCGAGGTAGACTGGGTACAATGCCCACTAATTACAGCATGCGGAACACTACCATGACCGAGAAACACGATACTGAACAAGCCTGGCGCGAGAAGCTAACTCCCGAGCAATATCATGTCTGCCGGGAAAAAGGTACCGAGCCGCCCTTTACCGGCAAATATACCGATTGTGACGAAGCCGGCGTGTACCGCTGTGCCTGCTGCGGTCACGCCCTGTTTACTTCTGAACATAAATTCCATTCCGGCTGCGGCTGGCCCAGTTTTTGGAATCCGCTGAGCTCGGAAAGCCTGGATCAGCACCCCGATAACAGCCACGGCATGCGGCGAATTGAAGTGACCTGCCAGTCCTGTGGCGCTCACCTTGGCCATGTATTCGAAGACGGACCGCAACCAACAGGCCTGCGCTATTGCATTAATTCCGTGGCGCTGACACTGGAAAAATCATGATCTCCGCTCAGCAACAAGTGCAAGATTTGCTGGACTTCATCGACGCCAGCCCCAGCCCTTGGCATGCGGTTGCCAGCATAGAAGGACGATTGCAGGCGCATCAATTCCAACGCATCCAGGAAAGCGATGCATGGTCATTGGCTAGCGGCGGGCGCTACTATGTGATCAGAGACGATTCTTCAATTGCCGCATTCGTCATCGGTAAACAAGCCTTGGCGAAAACCGGCTTCAAAATACTTGGCGCCCATACCGATTCGCCGGGGCTGCGCGTCAAACCGCAGCCGCTGCTCGACTCGGACAATCTGTTGCGTTTGGCTGTTGAAGTATACGGTGGCCCGATTCTCGCTACGTTTACTGACCGTGATCTGAGTCTGGCAGGCCGTATTGCCTACCTGGATAAAAACGGCAACATTGCCAGCCGGCTGCTGCGCTTCGAAGAACCGTTGCTGCGTCTGCCGAATCTGGCGATTCATATGAACCGCGGCGTCAACGAAGACGGCCTGAAGCTAAAAAAACAAAGTGAGTTGCCACTCATTTTCTCGGCCAGTGTCGAGCAACAATTACCGGCCGACCGGTTTCGGCAATTGCTGGAACAAGCCGGCAACATTGCCGCCGAGCGAATTTTAAGTTGGGAGCTCAATGCCTACGACACCCAAAAAGGCACTCTGTGGGGTGACGGGCAGCTGTTTTATGCCGATAGCCAATTGGATAATTTAGCGTCTTGCCATGCCGGACTGACGGCTTTGCTGGATGCGCCGACACTGGATACCGACAGCACGTTGGTCTGTGCGTTTTTCGATCACGAGGAAATAGGCAGCGAAAGCTGCAAAGGCGCGGCCGGCAGTTTCCTGCCGGATGTGCTTGAGCGTATCGCCAATGCGGTAGGCAGTAACCCGGACGACTACCGGCGTTCGCTAGCTAATAGTTTTATGGTTAGCGCGGATATGGCGCATGCCTATCAACCCAACTTTCCCGGTGCCTACGAACCCGGCCACAAAGTTATCGTCAACCACGGGCCGGTCATCAAGGTAAATGTTAACCATCGTTATGCCTCCGAATGCATTTCAGAGGCGACTTTCATCCGCGTTTGCCAGCAAGCCGGCGTGCCTTATCAAAAATACGCGCATCACGGCGACCTACCTTGCGGCAGTACGATAGGCCCGATAGCGTCGGCGAAATTAGGCATCCGCAGTGTCGATGTCGGCTCCCCTATGTGGGCCATGCACAGCATTCGCGAAAGTGCCGGCGTACTCGACCATGCCTATATGATTCGGGCCTTGCGGGGATTTTTCAGCAACCGATAATTTTTCAACTATCCTTGCCTGATGATTTTATCCGGTAGGGAATAACCTTGGTTTCCGTCTTTTCCACTGATGACGCATTGTCGTTGCGGCGCGCTTTTGAGCTCGTAAAGTGGGTAATCCTATGTTGCGTTGTCAGTCAGCCGTCGTCGGCAGACGAACTGAACCTGGAATATAAGGTCAAGGCTGCCTATCTCTATAACTTCACCAAATTCATCACTTGGCCGGAAAAAGCCAGCCCCACCTTTAATATCTGTATCATCGGCCACGACCCTTTCGGCAGTCTGCTGAGCCCGCTGGAGAGCAAGACCGTTCAGGAAAAACCGATTCGCTTGTTCAAATTCGATGCGCCCAAACAGGCGAAAGATTGCGACATCGTCTATTTCGACAATCCCGAACAGCGGGCGGACCTTGCTTTACCCGGTGTATTACTGGTCGGATCGCTGAAAAAATCACTGACGGTCAGTAGTGAGCCGTTTTTTGCCGAATCCGGCGGCATGATCGGCTTTGCACTCGACGACGGCAAAGTCAAACTGCACCTTAACCTCAAGGCTTTGAAGCAAAGCGGTTTTAACGTCAGCGCCAAACTCATCGAAGTTGCCACGCTGGTGGAGGGGGGCGAGCATGAGTAGATTCTTCTCGCGGCTATCCATCAAAGGCAAATTGTTCAGCATCGCCATAACCTCCAGCCTATTTTCCATGCTGTTGGCCTTGGTGATTTTGGTAACGGTGAACGTCACCGAAGTAAAGCGCAAGGCCCAAAGCGACTTAATCGCCGTAGCCAGCCTGATCGCCAACCGAAGTGTGGCTGCAGTGATGTTCGACGACGCCAATTTGGCCAAGGAAAACTTGGTGTCCTTGAATAATCTCCCTGATTTGCGCAGCGCGTGCGTTTACACCAAAAGAGGTCAGCTGTTCACCTCGCTGGACAAGCAATCCGCCACCTGCCCGATCGTATCGCATGGCTTGCGTAATTATTTCGATAAACTCAACCTTTATGTTTATCAGCCCATGCGCCTGGATGACGAAATTGTCGGCGGAATTTTTCTATCCTCCGACCTCAGTGCGGCCTTCTGGCGAGAACTGCAATTTATCGGTGTGGTGCTGATTGTATTGTTTGTGGCTTTATCCATTACCTTTTTGCTGACTGCCCCCTTATTAAACCGGGTGGCGAAACCCATCGCCCAACTGGCTAAAACCGCGCAGAAAGTCAGCCAGGAACACGACTATTCCTTGCGCGCAGCCAAGCACAGCAATGATGAAATGGGCATTTTGGTCGATGCGTTCAACGGTATGCTGGATACCGTGGAGATTCAAAACAAAGCCTTGATTAGTGTCAAAAATAACTTCCAGGCCTTGTACGACAACAACCCGACCATGGTGTTTAACCTGGATATGCAAGGGCAAATCATCTCGGTAAACCGCTTCGGCGCCCGCCAGCTGGGTTTGAGCGTTGAAGAACTGCAAGGCTGCTCTATTTTCAACTTCGCCCATCCCGAAGATATAGGCAACTGCAACCAGTTCTTCCAAATCTGCCGTAATCATCCCGAACAAGTACATAAGCTGGAAAGCCGCATCATCTGCCGCAACGGCAACATCATCTGGGCCAGGGAAACCGCGCGTCTGGTGAAAGACGAAAACAATCGTTCGCACCTGTTGCTGGTTTGCGAAGACATTACCGAAACCCGACGCCTCTCGGAAAAAATCGCTTATCAGGCCAGCCACGACGAATTGACCGGCCTAGTCAACCGCCGCCAATTCGACATCCATATTCAAAACTTGGTGTTGGAGGCGCAAGCCAACGACAGCCATCACGTTTTGTGTTATTTGGATCTGGATCAATTCAAAATCGTCAACGATACCTGCGGCCATCTGGCGGGCGACGAGCTACTACGGCAACTCGGCGAAGTACTGCGCCAACAAGTACGCAGAATGGACATATTGGCTAGACTGGGCGGCGACGAGTTTGGCATCCTGATGTCGTATTGTTCTCTGGAACAAGCCATCATCACCGGAGAAAAGTTACGTAATGCGGTATGCGACTTCCAATTTGCCTGGGAAAATCGCAGTTTCAATATCGGCGTAAGCATTGGTATCGCCCCCATCAATCGCGCTTGCGGCAATGCTGTTGATGTATTGAAAGAAGCCGATGCCGCCTGTTATGCCGCCAAGGAAAAAGGCCGCAACCGAGTACATATATTCAGCCCGGACGATGAAGAACTCACGCTGCGCCAAGGCGAAATGCAATGGGTGGAAAAAATCCGCCTGGGAATCGAGCGAGACCGCTTCCAGTTGTTCGGTCAATTGATCGTACCCATAGCCGCTAATCGTGGTGGTCTGCATTTCGAGACCTTAATCCGCTACCGAGACGATCAAGATAAGGTGATTCCGCCCGGCGCCTTTCTACCTGCTGCGGAACGCTACAATATGGCTTCGCCTTTAGATCGTTGGGTGATCTCCCGTTTGTTCGAGCACTTGGCAACGACACCAGGCTTTCTGGACCGTCTGGAAATGTGCTCGGTCAATCTGTCCGGTTTGTCGCTGTCGGACCAAGCCATGCTGGGCTTTATCGACGAGCAATTCCGCAAATGGCAGATACCCACCCACAAGATTTGTTTCGAAATCACCGAAACAGCGGCTATCAGCAATCTTTCCTATGCCCGGCAATTTATCGATTCGCTGCGCCAAAAAGGCTGCTCGTTCTCCCTGGATGATTTTGGCAGTGGCCTATCGTCTTTCGCTTACCTAAAGAACCTACCGGTCGATTATTTAAAGATAGACGGGCTGTTTGTAAAAGACATACTGGATGATCGGGTGGATTTGACTATGGTTAAAGCGATCAATGAGGTCGCCCATGTAATGGGCAAAAAAACCATCGCCGAATTTGTGGAAAACCAGAGTATTTTCGATCTACTACAAACCTTGGGAGTGAATTACGCACAAGGCTACGGCATTGCCAAACCGGCACCTCTGCGGGAATTATGAGAAATCCTATGCTGAAAACAATGAAGAAACGGCTTTTCAAACACTCTCTAGTCCTTAGTCTCATCGGTCAGCAGGCCTATGCCGACCAAACCGTCAACGATTTTCTGGATTTATCGCCAGCGGAATTAGCCAATATTTCAGTGAGTATTGCCTCGGGTACCGCCAAATCGGTATCGCAATCGGCAGCAGTGACCACCGTTATCACCGCCGAGCAAATTGCCACGATGGGCGCTACCGATCTGCACGAGGTGCTGGAAACCGTACCTGGCATGCATGTTACGATCCAACCGGTGACTAACGACTATAGTTACACGATGCGCGGCATGCGCAATGAAACCAATGCCGAAGTCTTGCTCATGCTCAACGGCACACGTTTCTCCGTGCCCTATCAGGGTACGCATATGGCGGGAATGATTATTCCCGTCGAAAATATTCAACGTGTCGAGGTGATTCGCGGGCCGGGCTCAGCGCTATACGGGGCGGACGCCTTCGCGGGGGTGATTAATATTGTCACCAAAAAGGCCGCGGATATTGATGGCGTCACGGTCGGCGCACGCGGCGGCAATGCCGATACGAAAAGCGCTTGGGGTCAATACGGCGGTAAATGGCAAGGCTGGGATGTGGCAGGTAGCCTGCAATATAGTCATAACGGGGTCGATCCCGAGCGAATCATCGCTGCCGACGCGCAAACCCAAGTCGACCAAGCGTTGGGAACGAATATATCGCTCGCTCCCGGCCCCATGCAAACCCAAAACGAACGCTGGAACGGTCATCTCAGCTTACAGCGCAAACATTGGGATTTGGGATTTTGGGCTTTTAACGAAAGCGATTACGGGTTTCGTTCCGGCGCTTATGGCGCGCTGGATAACAAGGGCAAGGGCGATGGCAGCAATTACTTGGCGGATGTGCGTTATTCCACTGAGGATGATTTGGAGAACTGGGAACTACAAGCACACGCCAGCTTTTTACATAGCGATGTATCCGCCAATATTTACGGGTTTCCGGCCGGCTCAATTTTACCGATTGGCGCGGACAGCAACGTCACCGATCAACTGGCGGCGACCCGAGGCTTGGTGCTATTTCCGGAGGGGCTGCGCTTTGTCGCCGGTTTTAAAAATACTGTACCCAGTTTTGAGTTAACCAGTATTTACAAAGGCTTTTCCGATCATTTAATCCGCATGATCGCCGGCTTCCGCTATGAGGAGATGAACACCCAGGAAGCGCGCAATTACGGCGTAGGTGTTATCAACGGGTCCGGGCTATCGGCATTTCCCGCCATCAATGTTGCTGGCGGTTTACAAGACTTAACTGGAACCCCTCTCACATTCATTGACGACCATCATCGCGACATCTGGTCCGCGGCGATACAAGACGAATGGCAATTTGCCAAGGACTGGCACCTGACCACCGGTTTGCGATTTGACCACTATTCCGACTTTGGCGGCACATTGAACCCCCGCGCTGCGTTGGTCTGGAACATCAATTCTGAGTTGACTGCTAAATTGCTCTATGGACAAGCTTACAGAGCGCCAAGCTTCGTAGAACAATATCAGCAAAACAGTCCGCTTTTCCTTGGTAACCCGGCTTTGAGCCCGGAAACCATCTCAACTACCGAACTGGCATTCGATTATCGTCCAACGAAGAATCTGAGAACCGCGTTGAATTTGTACCATTATGAGATCCGCGATTTGATTAGCGGCCCGATTTCCGGCGCCGGCACGCTAACCGAGCGTAACACGTCAGGTCAAGACGGCTATGGCAGCGAGTTTGAATGGGATTGGAAATTTCACGCAGATTGGAATCTACGCGGTAACTACGCTTGGCAATTTGCCCGCAGCGAAGCGACGCACACCCGGGTTAGCAATGTCCCCGAGCATCATGTTTACACCGCACTCGCCTGGAATTTTATGCCGAAATGGCAGATTCAAACCCAAATTAACTGGATAGGTCACCGCCTTAGCAGCCCGGAAGATACGCGAGTTTTAAAAGATTATGAAACGGTCGACCTAACTTTAAATGCTAAAAAACTGATGGGATATCTGGATCTGACTGCATCCGCTCGGAACCTGTTCGATAGCCATGGCAAGGAACCGGCTACGTCCAGTTACCCTTATAATCAGCCCATCGCCGGACAAACTTTTTATTTCGAGGCTGGTTTACACTTTTAGCTGCTCGCTTGCAGCGAATAATTCCGGTGGATGGCATCCAGAAGATAAGCAACGATCTTACGGCTCAACCAAGCCTCGCCAGCCGCGACTGCGTGGATCATTCTGTTGATATAGGCCGCCAGTGACTGACTATTCTGATAGCCCTTGGCGCCAGCCAACACGCAGTGCAGAATTTGCTCTTCATGCAAGTCATCGCCGATGATCACGATATTACTGGTCGGACTGGCCGCCAATAACAAGTTGGTATAGTCGGGCGTTTGGCTACCGCGCAACGCAAAATTCAGCAAAATGATGTTGGGTTGGAGCTGTTCAGCGGCATTAAGGGCTTGGATCTCATCCGAATAAAACGCAACATCCGCTTCCGCCATCAACATCAGTGGCTGGATTTGGTCGATGTTATCGATTACTTGTATTTTCATGATAAATCTTGCTGTCTGTTAGCTGACTGGCTTGCCACTTTGACCTCCGGAACTAATTTGTTAAATTCCTACGGCATTGCCCCTGACTATTGAATTCAGTTGGTAACATCGATAAATCCGTGTAATCCACGCTTGGAATCGACCGCCAGCCAACGCCTTAAGTATTGCAGCTCTTCGGTAGATTGCAATTCTTCGAGGCTTTTTTTATTTTTCAACAATCTGAACGCGGCGGAAAGCACTTTGTAATTCTCACCTACTATACCGGCTCGCCGTAAGCCCACTATGTTGAGCCGATAATGTTTCGCGGGCCGGCCACCTATCAGCATAAACGGGATCACGTCCATGTTAATCCCCGTAGTGCCTTGCACAATGGCATAAGCGCCGATCCGGCAAAATTGATGCACAACTACCGCCCCGCCCATAAACACGTTATGCCCCACCTCTACATGACCGCCAATCGCCACATTATTGGCAAAAATCGTTTTGTCACCAACCGCGCAATCATGGGCAACGTGGCTGTTGTTCATGAAATAGCAACCTGAACCGATCCTGGTAGCGCTGCCAGCTACTGTAGCCCTATGGGCGGTAAATCCTTCTCGAAACACGTTATTGTCCCCAATCTCTAGCCACGACTCGGTTTGCGCATCAAACCCCAAATCTTGAGGTAAGCCGCCTAGCACAGCGTGCGGGTGTAACACATTACCGTCGCCCATTTTGACATGCGCATGCACTACGGCATGAGCACCTATTTGACTGTTCGACCCTATTACGGCGCCCGCCTCTATCACCGCAAACGGCCCAACGCTGACGTTTTCTCCAAGCATGGCGCCGGTTTCGATAAAAGCGGTGGGATGAATCGATGCAGTCATGGTTAGCCTCTTGGATGATGTTGGGTATGTAATACTTTCAAACGCTGTTGGGCAATATGCGTATAAATTTGGGTAGTGGATAAATCCGAGTGGCCGAGCAGTAGCTGAACCACTCTAAGGTCAGCGCCATGATTCAATAAATGCGTGGCAAACGCATGACGCAGCGTATGCGGCGACAAATGTTTATCGATACCTGCCCGCACAGCATAGCGTTTGATAATGTGCCAAAAAGCCTGTCTGGTCATAGAAGTGCCCCGGGTGGTAACAAACAAATAGTCGCTTTGCCTATTTCCCAGGATTGCTTGTCTGGCAGTATTCAGATAACGTTCCGCCCAATCCATGGCTTCTTCACCAACCGGCACCAGGCGTTCCTTATCGCCTTTACCGACGATGCGCACACAACCTTGCCGGAAATTGATTTGGCTAAACTTCAGTTCGACTAACTCGGACACCCGCAGCCCTGTGGCGTAAAGCATTTCAAGCATCGTTCTATCCCTGAAACCCAACTTGTCGGCAACTTCCGGAGCATTTAACAATAATTCGACGTCGGTTTCTGACAATGAATCAGGCAACGTGCGGCCAAGCTGTGGCGAGTCTATTAATTGGGTAGGATCGATATTAATCTTACCTTCGCGCAGCAAATAACCGTAAAAGCGCCGCAAACAAGAGACAATTCTGGCCGACGAACGGCTGGTTATACCTTGTTGCTGTCGGTTAGCCAAAAAACTCTTGATCGTCGTGTCGTCAACAGCGGTTATATCCTTATCCTTCAGCCACTTCGCAAACAATTTAAGATCGCTGCCGTAAGCCGATAGCGTATTGTCGCTTAATCCAAATTCCAACCACAATGCGTTTAAGAATGCCTCTATGGTCTGCGCCGAATTCATTCCCTGTCCAATCCCAAACCACGCTCGTACTCGAGTAAACGGTGTTTAAGCGCCACAAACTCGCCATCGGCCTGCCCCATAAAACCGCCGATGCCACGCTTTGCCACCACCCGATGACACGGGATAATCCCGGCATAAGGGTTATTTCGGCAAGCCCCCGCTATTGCTCTAGGTCCTGAACCCAGCGTTTCCGCCAACCCCGAATATGTTTCCACTTGCCCGACGGGAATAGCCAATAACGCACTCCAAACCGTATTAGCGTACACGCTACCCTGGCTTAGCAAGGTAACATGCAGTTCGGTTTGCATCGGGTTTAACAGATAACTTTGCACACTAACAGCCTGTGGTGACAAAGTCTTAGTTAACTCTCCGCCAACGTGCCAAGATGCATCCGTAATGATTTCACCGGCCATGGTTAATATCAATTCCGCATTGAGTAGTGGCACGGCGAGCAGGGACTCTTCACCATCCGCAACATTTTGCCAAACGATATGTAAAGGCATCACATCTCTCTTTTGCTATCGGCAAAAAAAAAGGCAGCTGAGCAGGCCGCCTTTTCTCATTACCTGATTCGCTATAAACGAACCAGATTGCAGCGTATTAAGAAAGTTTCTCTTTGATACGTGCGGCTTTACCAGCCAAATCGCGCAGATAATAAAGTTTAGCGCGACGAACGTCACCGCGACGTTTTACTTCGATACTGCCAACCGATGGACTGTGGGTTTGGAAAACACGCTCAACACCCACGCCATGCGAAATTTTTCTGACGGTAAATGCTGAATTCAAACCGCGATTACGTTTAGCAATCACGATGCCTTCAAAAGCCTGTAACCTTTCCCGCGTGCCTTCAGTTACTCTAACTTGCACCACGACAGTGTCGCCAGGTCCGAATTCCGGTACATCTTTTTTCAGCTGTTCAGCTTCCAATTCTTCAATAATTTTACTCATAACCACACCCTATTAAACAACTTCAGTTCTAAATTCTTTCAACAAAGCATCCTGCTCTGCGCTTAATGTTACTTTTCCAAGCATATCAGGGCGCCTAGACCAAGTCCGCCCCAACGCCTGTTTCATACGCCACCGTTTGATTTCAGCATGATTTCCGCCGAGTAGTACATCCGGAACGTCGCCAATATCGCTATGCTCGGGCCGCGTATAATGCGGGCAATCCAACAATCCATCAAAATGCGAATCTTGTTTAGCAGATTCTTCGTCACCAAGTACGCCAGGAATTAACCTGGTAACCGCATCGATTACTACCAAGGCTGCCAGCTCGCCACCGCTGATGACGTAATCCCCCAGCGACCATTCTTCGTCACAGGCATGCTGGATAAAACGTTCGTCTATACCTTCATAGCGACCGGATACGAGGATCAATTGATCATAGCAACTCGCATCCAGCAACAACTCCTGATCAAGCAAACGCCCCTGCGGACTCAAGCAAATCACTTTGCTATTAGCCAAGGCATTATGCTGTTTGGCTGCATCTACCGCGTCGAGCAAAGGTTGGCATTTCATTACCATGCCCGGCCCGCCGCCATAAGGTCTATCATCCACTGTCCGGTGTTTATCGTGCGTGTAATCACGAGGATTCCAAACGGACAAATCAACCAAGCCTCGCTCAATTGCTCTACCAGTTACCCCGTAACCAGCGGCATCCGATACCATATCAGGAAAGAGACTGATAACATCGAAACGCATGCCTTGAGTTAAAAGTCAGGATCCCAATCGACGATAATCAGACCATCGTCAAGATCAATTTTTAAAACAGTACTCTGCTGCAAAAACGGAATCAGACGTTCTGACTCCCCGTCAACTACGACCAAAACATCGTTAGCACCGGTTTCCAACAAATGATCAACTTTACCTAATTGGCAACCCTCTAGATTGCGTACTTCCAGCCCAATCAGATCCGCCCAATAATATTCTCCATCGCTCGCTTTGGGTAATTGTTGCTTGCGAATCAAAATATCCGCGCCCATCAACCCTGCTGCGACATCTCTGTCAGTAATATCTTGCAACTCTGCGACGACCAAACTGCCTTGCCGCCGACCTCCAAGCAATTTAACTTCGTGGAAGTGGCTATTTTTTCGCAGAATCCATGGGGAATACTGCAATATGTTTTCACGGGGATCGGTGAAGGAATAGACTTTTACCCATCCTTTTACACCAAAAACGCCGGACACTTGGCCGACGTTCAAAAAATCCCCTTCTGACAAAGCTAAAATTAAGCGACTGCTTTATCGGCGTCTTTAATCAATCTAGCGACGCGGTCAGTAGGTTGCGCTCCATTGGCTTTCCAGTATTGGACGCGTTCGCTATCCAATACTAATCTTTGCTCACCACCGCGAGCTAAAGGATTGAAAAAACCTACGCGCTCAATGTAACGACCATCGCGACTGCTTCTGCTGTCGGTAACAACAACATGATAGAAAGGACGATTCTTAGCGCCGCCTCTGGACAAACGAATGCTTACCATTTGGATACCTTAAATAACATTGAATCAAAAAACTTAATCAAACTATTCTACGCGATTTTTACAATAAGTGAAGGACAAATTACGACAATCACATTCTCATGCCGCGCATATTGCTCTTCAAGCCGCGCATCATGTTGGCAATATTACCCTTGCTGAATTTTTTCATCATCTTTTCCATCATTTGATGCTGCTTCAACACACGATTTACAGCCTGCAAGTCCAAGCCGCAACCATCGGCGATACGCTGCTTCCGACCGCCTTTAATCAGATCGGGAAAACGCCGCTCTTGTTTGGTCATTGAGTTGATTACGGCAATCTGATGCGCCAGATCTTTGTCGTTGACTTTATCCTTAATATCTTTGGGCACTCCTCCCATACCCGGCAGCTTATCCATCATCGCGCCAAGCCCGCCCATATTTTGCATTTGCTCCAACTGTTCTTTCAAGTCATTCAAATCGAAGCTTTTGCCTTTTTGCAATTTTTTGGCTAATTGCTCGGCCTTTTTCTTATCAACATTTTGCTCGATATTCTCAATCAGCGACAACATGTCGCCCATACCGAGAATACGCGAAGCCAACCGATCAGGATAGAAAGGCTCTAAGGCATCGGTTTTTTCGCCGACACCGATAAACTTAATCGGCTTGCCTGTTATATGCCGAATGGAAAGCGCCGCTCCGCCACGCGCGTCGCCGTCGGCCTTGGTCAGAATGACACCGGTCAATGGCAAGGCATCATGAAAAGCCTTGGCAGTGTTTGCAGCATCTTGACCGGTCATACTATCAACCACAAATAAGGTCTCAATCGGCTTGATTGCGGCGTGCAAAGCTTTGATCTCTGCCATCATCTCGTCATCGACATGCAAACGTCCGGCGGTGTCGACAATTACCACATCTAAAAATTGGCGCTTTGCTGCATCTATAGCCCTGTTGACAATATCGACAGGATTTTCGCTGACATCGCTTTCGAAAAATTTTAATCCAACATCGGCGGCCAACGTCTCCAATTGCTTAATCGCGGCAGGACGATAAACGTCAACACTCACCACGCCTACCTTTTTCTTTTTCTTTTCTTTTAGATGGCGACCTAATTTTGCCACCGTAGTCGTTTTACCCGCACCCTGAAGACCTGCCATCAATACGATTGCCGGCGGGTTGATCCGTAGATTCAGCTCTTCGTTAGCAGAACCCATCACCTTGACCAGCTCGGACTGCACCACTTTGATCATTGCCTGCCCAGGCGTCAAACTGGTTTGCACTTCCTGACCCAACGCGCGCTGAGTAACTTGATCGATAAAATCGGTCACCACCGGCAAAGCAACATCGGCTTCCAGCAAAGCCATTCTTACTTCGCGCATGGTGTCCTGGATATTGCTCTCGGTCAGACGACCTTGGCCTTTAATTTTTTTTAGTGTGCCACTGAGGCGATCAGATAAATTATCAAACATAGCTGCGTCTTTATTTTTCTAGGGTTCCGGCGGATGTCTGCCAACACAAACGGATTACAACAATTGGTCTGCTTAGTTTAACATAACCGTATCGCAACACCTTTTGATTATTCCCCTGCCATCGCCATGTACACCACACCCGCCGGCCTATTTTCGATATTAAGCTATGCGATTGCCGCAACATTGATCGTTAAAGAAATTTTTGGCGCCAAACAGCACCGACTATCCATGCAACTGGCTTGGCTTGGCGCAGGCTTGCATTGCGCCTACACCGTCTTAAACGTACAAAACCATAACGGATTCAACTTCAGTTTTTTCAGTACCGCATCGCTTGCAGGCTTAGTTATTTGCCTTCTGCTGTTAATTGCCTCGCTGGACAAACCTGTGGCAAAACTGGGCGTGTTGATTTTTCCAGTCGCTGCAGCCATGCTGGCTTTAGATATTCATTACCCAGCTACGCCACGCCTGCTTGTGAACCACAATTGGCAGATGAGCACTCACATACTGACATCAATATTGGCATTCAGCCTATTAAATATCGCTGCCTTACAAGCCATTTTATTGGCCGTTCAGGATCAACAATTACGCCATCGCCACCCCAAACGCTTTATGTTGGCTTTACCACCCTTGCAAGCCATGGAATCACTGTTGTTTCAAATGATTGCAACGGGATTACTGTTTTTGACCGCGTCCTTGGTCACCGGCTTCTTTTTCGTAGAGGATTTATTTGCGCAGCATTTGGTTCATAAAACCGTACTATCGATACTGGCCTGGATAATTTTTTCCGCACTACTGTTCGGCAGGATTCGCTATGGCTGGCGTGGGCAAAGCGCAATTCAGTGGACCCTCATAGGCTTTACTTCATTACTATTAGCCTATTTCGGCAGTAAATTGGTTTTGGAATTGATATTGAAAAAAGTTTGACCCCTTAAAAATAGCCCGAGACCACGCAGCACCACATCCGCAGTTAAGATCCAGCAGAAACCAACGCAGCCTTCATGGTGAGAGCAACTTCCAGATCAGGTTTTTGAGCCAAAATATAATCCAGCATCATGATAGCCGCATCATAGATTCCTTGCTCCGTATACAAGTTAGCCAATTTTATTTGCGCCAACGTATCGCTGGGGAATTGGCCGATGTAATTATTGTAGGCGTCTATAGCGACCATCACATCGCCATGCAGCCTTTGCATTTCCGCATATAAGGGTAAGTAGACGGGATTCAATTGCGACAAACACTGTAACGCTAAATTGGCGGTATGAGCGTCATCGCTATCGATACCGATATCCGCAATTCTTATCAGAGCCTGCTCTACCAACACACCACCACCGTCAACAATTTGTCGATATGCATCCAGCGCCTGGGCCGATGCGTGTTGCAATTCGGCCAAGTAACCAGTAATCAAATGGCGATACGGCTCAACCGCCTGCTGATCCTGATGCTTACTCAGACTAATCAGCAAATCACTCAATTCTTCGATTTTTTTATGCTTGAATAACAAGCCCGCCCTTTGCTTTAGACTTGAAAGATTTCCCTGGCTTTTGGCCTTCGCAAAATGCCGAGTATGTTTATCGTGAACAATATCTAAGAAGCGTTTTTCAAAATCGGCAAATTGAGCCCGAACATCTACCGGCACCTCAGCGGCAGTAGCTTTCCACAATCTTGCTCGCCCAAAACTTCTGTCTTTTCGATATTGCTCCATTATCAAACCAAAATCCGGCACATCCGCATATTCCTGTTGCCTGGCCTTAACTCTTTCGACAGCGTCATCCAACAAACACATCAATTTTGCTGCACCTTCCCGATAGGCGTCATAGAAAACATTGCCAAGTTGCTTGGCTTCTTCAGCACTCCATGCCTCATCGTTAAATGCCTTCGTCAACTTTATAAAACTTCTGATACCAAAGCTTTTTACCAACTTGCTGTAATGCCTATGTTCTCGCTTAAACTTCTTCTCGATCTGATCCAGTCTTTTTTTATCCTTATAGTTTCCAATGACCCCATCGGCACTATACATCTCGTCGTTGACACGGCGCGCATTCTCCGCCAGACGAGCAATTCCTTTGATCTGAAATTGAGCACGCCCCAACTCATCAAGAATTTGTTTGTGATATTTACTATGTTCAGCGGATTCGCTAACGCGCTCGGCTACGATTTCAGCCACATTAATGGAGCCATCCCCAAATTCAATTTCGGATATGGGTAAATACTCGATATTTTCGACTTTGGCAGAACCACCGGAAATATTGAAAATCCGACATCCCATGCCAGACAACTGTTTCGCCTGGAAACTCAGTGAGAGAATGGCTTGAGCGAAGTCGCAACTTGTAGGCGCCATAAAACCGGCATTTGTCTCTACTTGCAACGATGTCAAATTAAAGCGTGGCCCGGCCATTTGCTCGTCGCTACCGGTGGCGTGAGTGAAGCCTTCCCTGGTGAAGCATAAGTCTACGCCGGCGAGCACCATTCTTTTGAAGCCAAAATGATACGCCACGCTCAACGCAGTATTGGTCACAGTCGGCCCCGCACTGCCAATATTCGCTACGTTCAGTGGCGACGGCCAAGGCAGTCGCGGACCAAGATAGAACCCAAGACCATGCCATTGGTTAACTAAAGTGGGGACAGTGTGGTATGAATACACAAAAATCGGCTTGCTGCTGAACTCGAGCATTTCCTTGCTGATATCAAAGCTCAGCTCAGTCGGATCCACCGAAAACACAAAATCCGGCTCGATATTGGCTTGTAATAACTGGCGAGAAATTCTGGAAACCGCAAAAACCACAACGTCGTTCCGATGCGATCTGAGCCATGGTAAAACCTCATCAAGCGAGGGACCACCCGCCAAAATTAATACCGTATTATCGACAAAGGCCTTTTCCAGCACTTTTGCCGGCCTTTGGTTATCGGCTAGGTTAATAATCTGTCTGGCAATAAACGCCTCGCTACCCAGCTCGACGCTAATTTGCCAATGCAGTTGCGATAGAACTTCCGTGATATGCCAACTTAGCTCTGCATACTCCTCTATATAATCGTCTTGCGCACAAATTGCATTGTAGGAGCGTACTGCGTTGATATACAAATAGTCGTTTATTTTGAAATTTTTAATAGCCTCCGGCCATTGCTCCAAACCAACACACAGAATCTTCTCATCCAAGCCATCAAGCAATTGGTTTTGTTTTAAAGCCTGCAAAACACCTTCCGGCTCAATGAAGAGGTAGCGCGTACCCTTTGGTAAAAACTTGCTTTGCAAGTATTTTGGCAATAACCCTGAATCCGTGCCGATAACCACATTAAGTGTATCTTCTGCAAACAGATCCTTACCAAACTTCGCGTCAAACAATACTCCAGCACTCACTCTATCGAAGCTGTTTCTATTCAGGTTGAAAAAATATTTTTCACCAAAATTATTTACGCTTATTGGCCCTAAGTCATATTGTCTCACCTGATCAAGTTCATCATCCATTTGCTACTTCTTGATTAAAGTTTACGGAATCTCACTAGCGATGTATCAGCTTAGCATTCCTTTATTCAAATACACCGTGAATTCAGACTAAATACTGCGGCTACTTTTATTTCAATAGCTGCAATACGCCTTGGGTTACCTGATTAGCCTGAGCCAACATTGCCGTACCGGCCTGCTGCAGAATCTGACTGCGGCTTAAATTCGCAGTTTCGGCAGCGAAATCGGCGTCCATGATCCGCGAACGTGCAGAGCTTTGATTTTCAATAGAAGATTGCAGATTCGATATAGTGGTGGAAAACCGATTTTGAATTGCACCTAAATTCGAACGAAATGTATCGATTCTTCTGATTGCCGTGTCAATAGCGTTGATTGCTGAGCGCACATTTCCCGAGGTAGCCGCTGATCCAATTGAATGCTTATTACCAAAAAGCGCGCTTAAACTTGTCACAGCCAGCAGATCGGATACCGTAACCGATATTTGATTGTCTGCCGCCGTGTTAGCTCCAATTTGAAAGTTCGCATTCTTTAAAGAACCGTTTAGAATTTTTTTGCCGTTGAATTCGGTATTTTGAATAATCCTTTTAACCTCTGCACCCAATTGCTTAAATTCGGTATGAAGCTTTTGCCTATCTTCACCGCTAACAGCCGCTCTGTTGGCCGCCTGAATTGCTAAATCCCTCATCCTTTGCAACGTTTCAGTGATTGTACCCATCCCAGCTTCCGCAGTTTGCGCCATGGAGATACCGTCGTTGGCATTGCGCATAGCAACAGTCATACCGCGAATTTGCGATGTCATCCGGTCGGCAATCGCCAAACCGGCGGCATCGTCTTTAGCACTGTTGACTCTGAGACCTGATGATAAGCGCTCCATAGACATTTGCAGGCTATCGTTAGTCCGCGTCAGAAACTTCTGACTATTCAATGACGCGATGTTTGTATTGATGACCATTGATGATGGCATGATCGTTCTCCCGGTTGATACTAAATGGAATAGGCATTATTGCCGCCACTAAACATCAATCACTTTTCATGCCAATGTATAAAAATCCCTTTTAAATTCAATAATTAAAAAAATAATACGCTATTAGCATCATCAAGAACGGCTAAAACACACCCGATCAAAGGCCGTTTCGCCAATTAAACAGCCTTAAGCCAATTAGAACGACATTTTTTTGACTCGCCCCTCCGAAATACCTTACCTAGAAGAACCACATACCAAATACCCCCAATAAAAACAAAAAAATTGAATTAAATCAACAATATACACAAGAATCACATAACTTGAGGATCGCTATTTCAATATACGAAAGGATTACAAAAACGTCGAAGAGCGCTGCAAGCTGAAATCAGGCAAACAATTGAGAACCTTAGAAGAACACACAGAGGAGCGGCATTTCATTGCCGCCAGAACAACAATCAAGAAATTAAGGGGTATATCGATACACTGAACAGCGTGTTGGAACGGGATGAACCCGGGGAAAAACGGGGATAAGTCTGAATCAGATGACTTAGTAACTGTTATAAGCCTGCATTGCCTTGCGGCCGCGATCCAAGACCGCTTGCTGAGCAGCCGAGAGCGACTTTTGCTCTTCGATATAAGAAATAAAAACCGAATCCTGCTCAAGCATCGACTGAGCTACTTGCTTGACAAGTAGTTTTTTATGCTCGGGCAAGCACGCCACGCCCGCAAAAAACTGTTCTAAACAAACTTGCCTTTTATCCAAAATATCAGCCAGACCCTCCCATTCCGCCTTTAGTATGCACTCTTGGATATTGTCGGCAAAACCTTGTAATTGTTGCTGCCACTCCAAGAAATTAGGATCCGGGAAATCAAGAGACATCAGGCAATCGCATCCCAGGCTTCTTTGACGTCTTTCATCAATACAGTTACCTCGTTTAATATGTCCTCGCTGTTTTCACTGCTTGCCTGTAACAGCCGAAAGTTGATGTAATCGTACAATTGGCGAAGATTGACGGCAATTTCGCCACCCTGCTCTAGGTCAAGCACCTCGTTCAGACCACCAACTATGCCAATTGCCTTGGATATATAGATACTTTTCGCTTCCATATCCCCGTGAGTAATTGCACCTTTAGCAGAATTGATTCGAGCCAAGAACCCTTCCATCAACATTTGAATCAGCCGATGGGGAGATTCCTCGCCAAAATTGCTGGAGGTATGGACCTCTGCGTATTGTCTAGCGCCTTTTCTATGAGCATCAACGTACATGGGAAAACCTCTTCATTACAATTTGCTGATCCAGTTACTTAGAAAAGAACCGGTTGATTTAAATTTACCTACATTGACGTCCATGGCTGTGAATTGTTTTTGCAAAGTCTTTTGCAAATTATCCAGCCTAACCTGCACGTCGGCTTTACGGCTATCCAATGCTGACAATTGTTTTTTCAGCGATGTTTGCTGACTATCCAACGGCCCACCCGATTGCAATACGTTATCCAATTTTGAATAAAGCCGGGTCGCTACGCCATCAGACGACGAAAACACGTCACTTACAGATTGTAAACTGGCACTCAATGCGGTGTTAAGCTGCGTGCTATCCAATGACATCACGCCATCTTTATCTATTTTTATGCCGATCATGGCTAGCGAGTTATAGTTGCCCGTTGCTGAAGAAACCGGATTTGCCGAATCCTGCCTGACTTGAGAAGTCACGTAACGCAGGGTAGCATCGCCGATTAACGCACCATTTCCGGAACTACTACCGCCAGTACCTCCACCGTATTTGCCCAAATCTTTGGAAGTGGTATGTAACTTGTTGTACGCAGTGACGAAACTTGTCAGCGTTTTATTGACAGCCTCATTGTCCAAACTAACATCGACGTTTACTTTGGTACCGACTTGAGCAGATTTCAAATCTAAGGTCAGACCTTGGATGACATCGGTTATGGAATTGGTGCTTCGCGTCGCGGTTTGACCATCGACTTTGATAATAGCGTCGGTAGCCGTTGTCTGAGCACTCAGATTAGAAGAAAAAATTTGTGACAATCCTGACGTATCGGCGTTGTTACCATCGTCATCGGTACCCGTCACAGTAAATGCATTGGCGAGTCCTGAATTTTTGGCTGTGAGGACTAACTTGGAAATCGTGCCGGTGCCGGTCGAGTTGTCGACGTTAACGATACTCGCAGTAACGGAGGTATTGCCGGAAGCGTTGTTGATAGCGTCCCTGATCCCCAGCAACGTGTTATTGCCCGAAGCAACCGTCACATTGAACGAAGCTCCGGCGGTGGTTGCGATAGTCAAAGATCCAGTCCCAACGGTGGCAGCCGAGTTGGCAAACTCCCCCGAAATAGATTTTTGCGCCTTCGCCAACTGGGTAACTTCGACGGCATAAGACCCGGCCACGGATCCTGCACCCGCCGCGACTTTTAGGATAGATTCGTCGGCAGACGCGGCTTTATGCGTTTTAAACAGGTTCCCATCTTTAAGTTTGCTTACGACCGTCTGGAAATCGGACAACGCGCTTTTCAAGGTCCCCAACCCACTCAAGCGCGTATTCGTTGTGTCTTGTTGCCGCTGTATCGAATTCAGTGCCGGCTGACCTTCAGCTGTCACCAATTGCGACACGAGGGTGCCAATATCGATACCGCTACCAATACCCGTCGACGAAACTATGCTCATGACACTCTCCTCATCCGACTAACTTACTAAGCACGATCCTGAATCATAGAGCCTTGTTGGCCATCTAACTCCTGCATTCTTCTGATAAACGCCAGCATTTCTTCGGACGGAATTTGCCGCACGACATCACCCGTTTCACTATCAACGACTTTCACCACTAATTCCTTGGTTGAATCATCTACTTTGAATTGGAGATTACGGTTAACCGATTGGAGCAACGAATTCCCTTTATCCGCCGCTTTTTTTACCGAATCGAAAGAAGGTTTGGCCTCATTCTGTTTGTCCTGATCTTGATTAGAAACTGAAGAGGACACAGTCGAGTCATTTTGCAACGCGGAAATACCAGGGTTACGCTTGTCAGCGTCGATCCTGGCTCCCGCAAATGATTTTTCATCCGTTTGCTTATCAGCTTTAGCAACAGTCACGGGAGATAGCTTTAACACATTTGAAATCTCACTGTTCATGACATTCACCTTATGCTTTTCGTATTAAACGGGAGGTTACGGTCCGCAACCCCCCAATCAAAACTACCTTAGCAAACTCAACACGGATTGACCGGACTGATTAGCCTGAGCCAGCATCGCTGTACCGGCTTGTTGCAATATTTGCGTTTTGCTCAAATTGGATGTCTCTGTGGCAAAATCGGCATCCAAGATACGGGATCTAGCGGCGCTTTGGTTTTCTATCGAAGACTGCAGATTGGCTACAGTAGTAGTGAACCTGTTTTGAATAGCACCCAAAGTTGACCTGAAAGTATCGATCTTTTTGATCGCACTATCAATAGCTGAAATTGCCGATCTCACTTTGGCGGAAGCCGCACCCGAGCCGATCGAATATCCCGCAGCGCCAAACAAGGCACTAAGACTGTTAACTTTTTCCAAGTTAGAAACAGTAACAGAGACTTGGTTGTCTGTCGTGGTATTGGCACCCACTTGGAAGTTAGCACCCGCCAATGAGCCGTTCAAGATTTTTTTACCGTTAAATTCGGTATTCTGAATAATCCTTTTAATCTCAAGGCCCAGTTGTTTAAATTCGGTTTGAAGTTTGTCCCGGTCGGAACCACTCACCGCAGCCCTGTTGGCCGCTTGAACCGCAAGGTCACGCATACGTTGCAATGTATCGGTAATAGCTCCCATCCCGGATTCAGCTGTTTGCGCCATCGAAATGCCGTCGTTGGCGTTTCTCACTGCTACGGTCATACCGCGAATTTGCGATGTCATTTTATCGCTGATGGCTAAACCTGCCGCGTCGTCTTTTGCAGAGTTAATCCGCAAACCCGAAGACAACCGCTCCATTGATGTCGCCAGTGAATCGTTGGTTTTATTTAAAAAACGTTGACTGTTCAACGAATTGACGTTTGTGTTGATTACCATTGCCATGATGTTACCCTCCAAATTTCGAGAACGTTCAGCGCTTCGAAGATTTTGTGTTGTGTTGAATTAAAAAGATTTGTTTCAAACTCGAATGATGTATCGGCCCGAATTTGGAGAACTTTAACCCTCTCATTCAGAAATACTTGGCGAATTCGCCCTGTGCCCTTAGAAAATCGGCTTCGCGTCCTATGTCCAACCAATAGTCATTGACCGGAAACATAGAGACTATCTCGCCTGCAGCCACTTGCTGGTTTAATAAGGTCGGCATATCCAGCTTTTTCTGGGCTGAGATGCTATTAATCAAACTGTGATCCAGCACATAAATTCCCGCGTTGGCTAAGCAGCTTTGCAAGGGTTTTTCTTCAATCCCCACCACTCTTTGCTGCTCCAATCTCACGACACCGTAAGGAATTTGGTACTCGTATTGGCGCACACACAAGGTAGCAATCGCTTGCTGTTCGTTGTGATAGGCCAACAATCTGGAAAAGTCGATCTGGGTCAGAATATCGCCATTCATCACAATCAACGGCACATCCGGCAAATTGTCCGGCATTAAACCGATTGCGCCGGCAGTCCCCATCGGTTCGGTCTCATCAATATAGTCGATCTTAATTCCCCAACGTCCGCCATCTCCAAAGTAGTCTTTGATTTGCTGCGCTCGGTAATGCACGGCTATATAAAACTGTCGAAACCCTGACTTAACGAAATTCTCGATGATGGTTTCCAAAATGGGCTTGCCGCCGATTTCTAACAGCGGCTTGGGGCATTCGTCCGTATAGGGACGCAAACGGGTACCGAATCCACCCGCCATCAAAAATACCGGATTGGGGAATGCCGGCTGCTTGTAAAGCGCCTGCAACGACTCCAGCCGCACCACCCTGCCCTGTTCATCGACAACCGGCAATTGGTAGAGATGATGACCCTCCATCATGGCAATCAACTGGGTCTTACTGTCATTTAAAGCGGCAACTTTCGGCCGCTTATTCATCACCTCGAAAACCGGATGTTCCAGGGATAAGCCGCGAATCAAGGCGCGACGAATATCGCCATCCGTCACCACACCCAGCAGTTTTTCTTGGTCGTCCACGACCAAAGCAATCTGCAATGCCGCGCGATCAATCACCTCGATGGTCGCTCGCAACGTCGCTTCCGGACGAATCAATACCTGCTGCCAATGCTGTTTCATTTATCAATCCTGTTGCAAATCCTGTATGTGCGAACGCGGCGGATAGACAATCTGCTTGCAACCGACATCGCGCGTCACCACGCTGCCCGCGCCCACCACACTGCCGGAACCGATACGTAGGCCTTGTATGATGGTGGCGCCGGTGCCAATGTGCACCTTATCGCCCAATTCCACTCCGCCACTCAGGACCGCGCCGGGCGCTATATGGACATCCCGCCCGATCCGGCAATCGTGCTCGACAATCGCCCCGCTGTTTACGATGCAGTTTTCAGCAATTTGTGTGCCTGCCTGAATAATGGCACCCGCCATGACCTGTACGCCCTCAGCCAGTTGCACATCGCTTGCTGTAAACGCGCGAGGATCGACCACTGTTTGAAACCGATAACCTTGCGCCACACATCGTTGATACAAGGTCTCGCGCAAGCCTGCATCGCGCGGTAGAGAACCAATGCCGTTAACTAACGCGATACCATCCGCCGCATAAGCCCGTATAGCCGAGTCGTCGCCCAGTACCCTCACTCCGAAGTGCTCGCTGCCGGGCAGTCGGTGAGGATCGGCTATGCCCAGTATCTCAATCTCCAACCGCCGTAACATGTCGAGCAGCACCCGCGCATGTCCGCCGCTTCCCAGCAAAATGACCGGCTTACTCATTCGATCAAGTCATCAACGTCATAACGACGACGACTGGTTTGACCAAGCAATCGCCAATATTCCATCGGACTCAAACCGGTTCCAGGCCGCTTGGTCGTCAAATTTTCGGCACTAAAAGTTTCACCCGCCGCTATCAAACTATTCGCCACCAAACTTTTGCGGGCAACCGTACGATTTTGTAATTCCACGGCTTGCGGCATCTTGCCGGGCCGGCCAAGCGCCTGTTCGACGGCGCGAATATCGCGCACCATTTGCTTTAATTCAGCGGGTTCCAGTGACACTTGGTGATCAGGGCCTTTTTGACTTCGGTCCAAGGTGAAATGTTTTTCTATCAATACCGCGCCCCGCGCCACGGCGGCAATCGGCACGACCAGTCCTTCGGTGTGATCCGAATAGCCGACCGGCAGACAAAAAGCCTGCTGCAACACGTCCATCGCCCGCAAATTTACATCCTTCATCGGTGTCGGATATTCGCTGGTGCAATGCAGCAAGGTGATTTTTTCATGTAAAACCGCTTGCCCCGCTTCCGAACTGTAGGCTTGTTGAAATGCCGCCAAAGACGGTTGCTTCCCACCCAACAAGCCAAACGCCAAAACCCCCAGCGCGGTTTCCACCTCACCTAGCGTAGCCATGCCGGTGGAGACAATGATGTCCTTGCCGGTTTGGGCGTGGGCCAGCAAAAACGGACCATTGGTAATCTCACCGGACGGAATTTTCAATTTGGATAGACCAAGCTCGTCCACCAAAAACGCCAAACTATCGAAATCAAATGCGGTCGAAAGAAACTCGATACCTTGGCGCTGGCAATAATCACGCAACTGAAAATGAAATTCATATTTCAACTCCAGCTTGCGCAGCATGTCCAATTGGCTCTCGGCTGCGCCTGTGGTGTGTTTTTGATATTCCGCCTTGCTCGCGAACTGGGTGACCAGTTTCTCGGCTTTGAAGGTCTGGAACTTCACGGCATCGGCACCCGCCGCGACTGCAGCATCGACCAAGTGCATAGCGGTTTGCAAACTACCGTTATGATTGACACCCGCCTCGGCAATGATGAACACACTCATTCAAGCACCTCTAAATCGAAAAAACGCTTCTTCAGCAGCCCATTCATCGGCGTCTGCTTCAGTAAATCTTTGATCTTCAGCGATGCGCCGCCTCGCCCGTAGGGATTTTCAACCTGCGCCAAGGTGTCGGTAAAGGCCCCGGAAAATACCGTGAGCAAGGCAGCGCGGATCGCATCGGCCTGCGGCTGGCAATGCAATACGCTATCCGCACAAATTCGTCCCCGCTGGCGATCACCGATATTGACAGTAGCGATACGAAAAGCCGGCGCTTCTATGATACCGCTGGACGAATTGCCGACTACCGCATCGACCAACTTCAGGGTCGACAAATAACGCAGAGAACCCAGGGAAATAAAGCTGGCGACTCGGCAGGAATGGCGTTGCCGATACTCCTCTATCATGCTGGCGATAACCCGGCCATCGGCATCGGCATTGGCATGAGTAAATATGATATGCACATCGTCAAACTCATCCAAAGCCTGCAGCAGCTGGGCAAACTGCTCTGTAGCCGTCGCAGCTTCCAAAGTCACCGGATGAAAGGTGACCAACAAATTGCGTTTACCAAACTTGAAATCCAGCGCCTGTTCCAGCTCAGCTTTATCCAGCAATGGCAACTTATAAACACTATCCAACCCCGGTGCGCCAACGTTGAACACCCGGTCCGGTTGTTCGCCCAGTTGAATCACCCGCTGCCGATAAATCTCGGTTGACGTGAAATGCAGATGAGCCATCTTGCTGATAGCATGGCGAATCGCGTCGTCGACCGCGCCTTCGGTGAGTTCGCCGCCATGAATATGGGCAATTGGGATGCGTAAATTCATCGCCGCTTGCGCCGCCGCGAATATCTCGAATCGATCGCCGAGCACCACGACGATATCCGGTTGTAAATCGTCTAAGGCATCGGCGAAACCGATCAAGCCCAAACCCATGGCCTTGCTGATGCCCACCGGCGTATCCGACGACAACAACATTTCCACCTTGCGGTTGATCGTAAAACCATCGGCAGCAATTTGCTGCCAAGTCAAACCGAACTCCGGCGACAAATGCATGCCGGTCACGACTAACTGTAATTCTAGGTCCGGGTCCGCTTGAATTTCCTTCAGTAACCAATACAGCAAACCGTACTCAGCGCGTGAGCCGGTGACAACACAGATTTTGCGCGGCGCGCCAGCCATCACGAAACCACACTGCTGGGCACATTGACCAGCCGCTCGGCCAGCCGGCGCGATTGCAGCAGATTATCGCGCTGGCAATGTTGGTACATCGGCAAATCAGACATCAGCTCCCACAGCGGCCGAGTCATCACACCGCGGGTATTGCACAATTCCAGAAAGGCGTCGCGCTGCGTATGGTCATCGAGCAACAAAGCGTTGAGCCAGTAATTGGCATCAGCGCCAGCCGGTTCTTCGACGATTTGCGCACCGTTGGCTTGCGCCCAATCCAGATAACGTTGCGCCAATCCACGTTTAAGTTCGACAAATCTCGGCAATTGCTCGAGTTGCGCCAGCCCCAGGGCGGCATTCAAATTCGGCATCCGGTAGTTGTAACCGATTTGGTCATGTTCGAATTTCCAGGCATGCGGTAATTTAGCCGTGGTCGTCAGGTGTTTGGCCCGACGCGCCAGTTCCTCGTCGTCGGTCAAAATCATGCCGCCGCCGCCCGTGGTGATGATCTTGTTACCGTTGAAGCTAAGCACCCCAAGTTTGCCGAAAGTGCCGCAATGCTGGCCATTGAGTCGGCTACCCAACGCTTCCGCGGCATCTTCCACCAACGGCATGCCGAAGTCGTCGCATACTCGAATCAACCCAGCCAGATCGCAAGGATGGCCGAAGGTATGCATCGGCAAACAGGCGGCGATGCGCTTGCCGCTGGTTTTGTTGTAAACGCCATCATCGCAGCGTTCGCCGAATCGATCCAAAAACTCCGCCAAGGCCAGCGGCGACAAACCTAGCGTCGCCGCATCAATATCAACAAACACCGGCTCGGCACCGCAGTAATGAATCGCATTGCAGGTGGCGACAAAAGTCACCGCTTGAGTAATCACTTCTTCGCCGGGCTGAACGCCGGCCAGCAACAGGGCAACGTGCAGCGCCGCGGTGCCGTTGACGGTGGCTATCGCGTGCTTGGCACCGGTGTATGCAGCGATTTTGCTTTCGAACTCGGTGACATACGGGCCGACACTAGACACGAAGGTACTGTCGATCACATCCAGCAGATACTGTTTTTCGTTACCGGCGAAGCGCGGTTCGTGCAAAGGGATGAATTGTTCGGTTTGATAAATCTCCCGGACCAAGCGGATAAAGCTGTCAAACATTGTAAATATCCGCTTTGTATCGTTTCAGATTATCCGGCTCGGTAAACCAGGCTACGGTGCGGCGCAAACCCTCCTCCAAAGTCACTTGCGGGGCAAAACCGGTCAGTTGTTTGATCTTGGTGTTGTCGCACCACAAGCGGTTCACTTCGGACTTCTCCGGCCGCAACCTTTGCTCGTCCACCAAAAATTCGACATCGCTGGCCATGATGCTTTTGATCAGATTCAGCGTTTCGCCGACAGAAATTTCGAAATTGGAGCCGATATTCACCGTCTCGCCGATGGCTTGCGCCGACTCGGCCAACGCGATAAAACCCCGGCAAGTGTCTTCTACATAATTAAAATCGCGCGTCGGCGCGACATCACCCAGTTGAATCTGTTTTTTACCGGCGGCAATTTGCGTAATGATGGTCGGAATCACCGCGCGCGCCGATTGCCGGGGACCATAGGTATTGAAGGGTCGTGCAATGGTGACAGGCATATTGAAGGCATTGAAAAAACTCATCGCCATCGCATCGGCGGCAATTTTCGACGCACTATACGGAGACTGCGGCTGCAACGGATGTTTCTCGTCGATCGGCACATATTGTGCGGTGCCGTACACTTCACTGGTTGAGGTATGAATTAGGCGTTTAACGCCATTATCCCGAGCGGCCTGACAGATGTTCAGCGTGCCGCGAATGTTGGTATCGACATAGCTGTCCGGCGCCTGGTAGGAATACGGGATGGCAATTAATGCCGCCAAATGAAACACAACATCAATATCCCGACAAGCAATCCGGCAAAACTGCGGATCACGGACATCGCCGCAGATCACCTCTATCTCATTTTTACAGGCAGCCTCCTCCAGCCAACCCCAACTATTAAAAGAGTTGTATTGGGTGAGTGCACGCACCTGAAAGCCGCGCGCCGCAAGCATTTCCACCAGATGCGAGCCGATAAAACCGTCGGCGCCGGTGACTAAAACCTTGTTCATACCAATCCTTGTTTAATGTACGCCTCAGCGATGGCCCAATCTTCTTCGGTGTCAATATCCAGACTTTGGATTGCATTCATGATCAGCGGCACCGTCTTTGGCGGGTAAAACGATTTGTGCTCCAGTAAATAATCGGTCTTGCATAAGTACATCGCGCCATTCGGTGTCAGCAATGGCTGGCTTTGTTGACGCGACGTCTGGGTGGGTTTTTGATTGTCCAAGGGCAACATATGACCACTCTCAAGGCGAAACAAAGTAGTCAAATCGCGGTGAATTTCCTTGCAGCCGACTACCGCATCAACTTGCCTATCGCTGACCATGGCAACAGCCTCCCGAATTATAGCCGCAGAACGAAACGGCGAGGTTGGTTGCAACCACATCATTAATTCCGGCCGGTAACCATATACAGCGATAAACCAATCTGCAGCATGCTCAACCACCGAGAAAGCCGCGACACTATCTCCCGAATAAACAGAAGGACGAAGAAACGGAACGCAGAGCCCTTCTTTACGCCCCAATACCGCATAATGCTCAGAGTCAGTCGATAAAATCGCCAAGCTATCCGGAACAGCCGCTCGGACAACGCTTTCGGCAGTCCAGGCAAGTAAGGGCCGCCCGTCCAGCAATTTCACGTTTTTATCCATCAGTCCTTTGGAACCCGAGCGGGCCGGCACCACGATCAAAACCCGTATTTTCATCTATCGGTCTGGTAGATAGTTAGCAGACTGAATCGGCCAACAATGCGCTCCGCTGCTGCGCGCAAAGCTGATAAAACGCAATCAAACGCTGAATTTGTTTATCCATACACAAATACTCTCGAGCGGCCAACACACCTTCACGTAGCTCCCGCCAATCCAAACCTTGCAAGAAATTGGGCAAGTCGTGAAGTTGGGCACTGGAGATAGCCACTCCGCAGCGATGTTGCTCAACAAATTCGGCAGTTGCCTCAGCGCGACGACTCACTAAGACGGGTAAGCCCGCTTCCAGATACATGAACAATTTAGCAGGAATCAAGGTTTTAAAATGTTCCGGCCCCACTAAAAGCTCATCAGAATAATCGTAAACGATCAAACCCAGATCGTAAGTGCTAATGATTTGGGCAATACGCTCCGGCAACTCACCCTTTAGGAAACGGTAATTCGGGTATTGTTCTGCCAGCGTCAAATGGGCTGTATACACATTTGCATAGTCTTCTTCGGCAATCTTGAGCGGATTGTTGTATACGTCCAGAACCAAACCCTGACTGATGATCGTTTCGACGGTATCGACCAACTGCGCATCACCGAACAGTTCGGCAGGATGCTTGGAATTGATGGGAGGAACGCCACCGGCAAACACCAGCCTAGGTTGTTCGGGTATTGGCCTTTCAGCATCGGCAGTGACGCAAAACTCCGGCAGCGGGTAACACAAGAACTGTAACCAGCGCATCCTCCGTCTGGCTCCATCAAACAAATCGACAATGCGGCTACTGCCCTGATAGACAACGCCATCGACATGGTTTACCAAGTATGTCTCACACACCAGTTGTACTTTTTGCATCGCATCCACACCATCGCCCCAAGTTTGCCGCATATAAGGCAGTAACTGCGGTAGGTCATCCGGTGCAAAAAAAAATGAGTTTAAATCCATCAACTCAACGAACTGCCGGCAGCTACTCGGTAAAAACGCATCGATTAACACGGGAATATGGTAGCGAAACAGCCAACCTTGAGTATGAATTACCGCCCCACTTGCGCCTTTCAACCACAACAAAAAACTAAGCAGATCGGTCGACAGAATCTCATCGAAATATCCGGCCTTGTGGTCTCGCAAATCGGGATTAAAGGTAACCGCTAACGTGTAGAAGCCCTGTCTACGCAAACTAACACTCATTCTTAGCTGGTTGTAATACGCATTTTTGGCGACAAACAAAACCACTGGCGCACTAGCTGCCAATCGTTGATTCAATCGCTCTGCCAAGTCCCGTCGATGCTGATTCAATAACAAGGCATAAGCAAGTTCCACATCGGGATTGTCAATACCCAGCACACCGGCTTCCGTCGCGTTGGCCTTATTAGCGACAAGCGCGTTAAGTACGGCATCTGCAGTTCGACCACGTTGCAGCGGCACACCACAATATTGACGCCGATTCGTTGAATTATCGAGCGGATCAATCGCTACTCGATACGGCAGGTCGGCCAGTTGTTCGCATAACAAGCCGGTCACCGGCGAAATCCCACGAATCGCCACCGTGCCGCTAGGTAAATACTGTCGCAACACAGTGATCAAGGCTTGCGCGTAAACCGCATGATTAAACGACTCGCCATTCAGCATTTCACGCCAACCATCGCCCAATGCAGCCAGCGCCGCTGTTCTTAGGACAGCGGTATCGGTAAGTGCATCGCTAAGATTCATGGCAGTACATCCTTCAGCATTTGGATTAAGGCTTGATCAGATAGGCTGCCGGCGAGTTAGTCCACTCCAATGTGAGCAGCCTTAGATTCGGCTGATTCGCAAAAAACTCGTCCACCGCTTGGCTTTCGCCTTCCCACTCCTTCAAGGCATATTCATCGAACAGCACCACTCCCCCCCGGCTAACTTTCGGCCAAATTGCCTCTAAGGCGGCTTTGGTCGGCGTATACAAATCGCAATCAAAATGCACTAATGAAAACCGGACGCCAGGATTTTCAGCCACAAAACGCGGCACAGTGTCACCAATATCCCCTTCGATGAGTTTCACCCTGGGCTTCCAAGGCACAAACCGGTCAGCATCGAAAATAGCCAATGCCGCTTCCAGCTCGGATTTAAAGCCCGATGAATCGTAACCACCCAGGACTTTATCGACTTCAGCAGTGGGCTTACCGTCCTGCGCAGCGAATTCGGTGAATCCCCGCCAATTGTCAAAGCCATAAACAACTTTGGTCCGATCACCAATCGCATAGGTTTCCAGTAAATTAGCCCAAGTCATCAGACTTAGGCCCCGAAACACGCCAAACTCAGCAATATCGCCCGGTACGTTCAACGTGTGTTTGAACAGTTCGGCATGTGCCAAAAACCGTTTTAACCACTGCCGACGCGCTAGCACTGGAAACAGCTTGACGGCAGTCAGCGGATCGATAGCAAAGTTGGCACAATGTTCTTGCAGTCTGTCTTCGGTGGATTGATCGGTACCCGTTTTGCGAAAACCGTCGAATGTACTCATACGTCTCCTGAACGTTTAAAGAAGCTGCTTGACCTAGGCCGGCGGCAGCAGATAATTACTACCCGCACCGATTCGGCGGCAAATTTTTTCAGCCGTGCTGCGGGGCAGTGGCATCAAGATATTGCCTAATTCCGGTACCTCACTCGGCGCAAATACCGGGCATCCTCGATAAAGTTGCCCCTGGCGAGTCCGATCCTCATCCACGAAGAATCCTACCCGCTCCTCCAGCAAACCATGTAACCAGTTCGCTCCAATCGAAGTACCGAAAATCCCTAAGCGCTCGCTTTCGACACTCAGCGCTTGATCTTGCAGGTCGCGCAGCCAAGCAATGCTAGCCTCTACTTCAGCTCGCGACTTGGCCAACTCATTAGCCGAATGAACTACTGAAGGTTCGCCAGGCTTTACGACAATGCTGATTTCCTTGGGGATCAAATCAATATCGATAGTCTCGATCACCAATCCTGCCCTCGCCAGCAGGCTTGAAATACTCGAGCACGTGAAGTGTGAGCAATGATCAAAAATCGCTAAGTCAAAGGGAGAGCTGGGAAAATGCGGTATCTGGATTAAAGCCCGGCTATCGGTGTGCATCAATGACCGCATACCCTGCAGAAAGCAGAGAGGCTCGGTGACATGCTCAAGTACATGCACAGCGGTTATGAGATCGAATGTACCGGCAATTTCGCACAAATCGCCGGCAAACACTTCCTGCACGCAGGGGACGGCAAGCACCCGCTGCCGATCCGGCAAATTGGGATCGTAGCCAAATAATCGCCAGCCGTTTGCAAGCTTGGAAAACGCTGTCAAGGTTGGGCCTGTGCCGCAGCCCAGGTCAAGAAACGTACCGCCTGACGTCAATGGCCGCCGTTGAAAATAATGCCCAAACATCAATTCCGAGCGCGGCAGGGCCGTTCCGCTAAGCTGATCAAAAATCACTTGCTCGGTACGATTGGGCGTTTGATGGTAAAGGTCGTAACTAGCATAAATTTGTGCGGCGGACTGTCGCCATAAGGCATCGACCACTTTTTGCACCAAACCACAGTTCAAACAAATCGCCACAGCAAACGATGCCGGCCAAGCTCGGCAATCAGAAGAGACTGCTGCTAAGTCAGCCGACTCGTTAAATACGCTTAACGAATCGGCGCTGCAAGCGTGGCAGACAGGCACTGCCGACACATCCGGCATTGTTGAATTAGATTGCCCGGACAATGCTCAGACCAAAGGAAAAGCCGAGCAATCGATCAACGCGCCAGCAGCCAAATTGATTTGGGCATTCATGCTGGCTGCAGTACCTTGGCGCGGCGAATAGCGGGTCGGACCAACTAAATAACGCAACGAAATCGCTCGTCGTTGTCGGGTAGTGGAAGTATTTGGAAACGAACGATGCCAAGTTCGACCGTCGTGCACTGCGACGCCACCGACCCTTAAGCTAACTGCAAACGTGTCGAATTTATCGTCGGCGAAATCGGCCGGGGTCAAGCAAATTTGCCCATCGCCCAGGTTCGCACCGGAATGCAAATCAAACGGCGCACTGACACCGGCTTTATGGCTGCCTATTGCATATTCCAATCCACCATTTTCGGGATCGACATCATCCAGAGGAATCCATAACGCAATCTGATTTTGCGGATCAAAAGGAAAAAACGGATTGTCCTGGTGCCAGCTAAGCATACCGCCCTCCAAAGGAGGCTTGGAAAACACGATAGTCTCAAACAGACGCAGTTCCATTTCACCTTGACTGACTTGCGCCAACTGCCGGGCAATTTGAGTAGCCGCGTGCCCAAGCGCTATCTCGGACAACGCGGGGAACTCAGCCAGCGGCCTTATGCGCTTTACGTCACCCTGAACGTGACGCCAAAACACCGCCGCCGGGCGGTCGACCGGTAGCTCGCTCGGCGTCGCGCTGGCGCAGAACGCTTGCCATTCCTCTGAAACACGCAGCAACAAATTAGTATCAAAATAGTCGTTAACGGCAATAAAGCCCTGTTCGCAGAACCGTTCGGCATTTGATACCGACAGGGGTTCCGGTAGGTTAGAACGACCTCGAGAATAGTGATTTGACATATGTTGTATGTGTACCCAATTGATTAACACTTGACCTACCCATCGGGCCACCCCGATGGACGCAATGAATTCAAACGCTTTCCAAGCAACATGTGGCGACCTCAAAACGACGCCATACCCGGACAATTTAGTTATCGGCAGCGGTAGCAGAAACCTAAAATACCGACATCCAACTCTATTTTGTCAGATTTCATCCGGCCTTACCGCAGATGACCCCCAAATAAAGATTGCCGGAACTAAGTCCCAGTGAGAATCAAAGCTGCCGCCCAAATCACTGGATGCCAGTCTCCATGTTGGTGTAACGGGCTTACTTCGAATCAGACAAATTAGATTAGCAGGCGACTTTATAACCCAAACCGGCCAAATCAGCCAAAATGGCTTCGGCCCGATGCCGCCAGGTATGGGCCTGACGCACCGCCTTTACTGCAGCGGAACGAATCTTTTGCGCAGCCAGTGGCTGATTTAGGTAATATCGGCATATATCACCGACCTGATCGACATCGAATTCCAGGTAATGCAACCCAGGAACAAAGAAATTCCTGATTCCGCCGCCTACTAATTCGTCCCAGTGATTTTTTTTAATTAAAATCAAACCACCGGAAGCCATACAATCCATCACCCGAAAATGCGCAGACTCGCCTTCGTGCAAGTTGATTTGCGAACCGGCATATACTTGGCGCATCTGCATAACACTATCCAGCTGGCAATGATAATAAGGCCGATAAACGTCCCAATCATTCCAGTTTTGCGGACCAAACAGCGCCAAATCAGTTACTGTCAGGATATTGTCAATTAACTCGCGCCGATTCAGCATGCGAATTAATCGCCCGCTGACGTCATATTCGAGTTTATTAGTCAGCTTTACCGTTCGATTGAAGTAATCTTTGGCAACAGTTTGCAGCAACGCCAAATAATCGTCATGCACGTTCAAATAATTACGCTGGCTAGTGATACGACTCTCTAAAATCGGCAACACCTCGCCAAACCGCAACGGTATAGAATCTGCTGAAATATCGGCATCCAATTCGTCCATAGACCAGGGCTTGGGGATATGCCCAACAAAACTAGCCGGGTACCGCACATCGGGAGTAGCGGGGTAATAATCGTTCAGGCACGCCCCCGGCGCCAGCCAACGATAAAAGCCATCGTAGCAAAACTTATCCAGCCAATTGGCGCTGAACAAGTACGTTATCTCGCTACCATAAAAATCGCTAATGACACGACCATTAAAATCGACAAGCCAACAAATATGGATAATATGCTTCGGTAAAAACGGCACATCGTTGCGAGCTCGATTCATTTCAAAAATCACATCCGGACGATACTGGTTTATCCAATCGGATAAACCAGCCTGATCGAGCAAGCCGCAACAGTAACTTACCTCCAAACCGGCTTGGCTAAACCCTTGCGCCATCTGTCTCGACAACATCCGATACCAACGGGTATCACGGGGTAAAAATAACGAAACCCGGCGAATTTTCATGCCTCGGAAATGGCGTTGCGGAAAAACTGATTCCAACAAATCACTTTTTTAGGTGTCACGTTCTGGTGTTTCAGCCAGTCCAAAACTTTTTGATATTCGATCCAAGGTAAAATCACCACGTTCTGCCCGTCGAGTTCCTTAACTCGGTCAATATCAAGCAATTGGGTCCGCCTATCCAAAAATAACTTGTCCTCTCGAAATGGCCGTGTATCGTAAACCGCTGCGACAAAGGTTTGATCAATCTTAATATCCTCTAAAAAGACTGTAGCAAACCGGTCTAGTGCGGGAATAAAAATTGCGTGCTGCTGATTTTCCGCTAAAGCATCCATTTCTGCCTGAAATCGGTCATAAACCAATTTCATGTGAGGAATATCCCTGGCCTTCAAATGCATTTTCCGCCCGCAATCCGGGCATAATACATTCATGCCCTGCACGCCAACGGGACCGTTTAAAAGAGGACCGTTTTCGTCCTGTTCGAACGGGAAAGGCAAATCCAAGGTTTGTTGATGACTGCAACACGGGCATTCAATAGTAATTCTTGATTTCCAGCGTTCCAATATCTCCCCGGCTACCACTTTGGTGCAGCGCTTGCGGTGATTTTCATCGTTCAGCTCGCGCAGCGAGATATACCAATCCTTGTACTCCTCGTCGCTCATCTGCGTCATATTTACCTGACTGTTGTATAGATAGCCGGATATATTGCACAAACTGCGCATAAAGGTTTCACGGTCTGCAATTAAACCTTTTTCCAGCGCATAATGGTAAATGGGAGTACCGGCATATGGAATCACCGCCGACCAATCGCAAAAATATAATTGATTGTCTTGTTGAAACTGCAAACTCTCGCGGATGGTTTCTTGCGTTTCGGCCGGATCGCCGAATAAAAAATTGCCTTGGATGCCGATCTTCGCCTCGCGCACGATTTTTACCGCATCGGTAATGGTTTGCTTGGTAATTTTTTTCTTCATGCTGCCCAGTATCGCGTCGCTGCCGCTCTCTATGCCGAACGAAATATAATTGCAGCCGGTTTCCTTCATCATTTTCAGCATCGGCAAATCCAGCTGATCCATACGCAATTGGCAAAACCATTGAATATTCAGATTGCGCTGTTTCAGTAGATCGCAAAACTCGACCACCCTAGCCTTATTGGCCGAGAATAATTCGTCGTAAATCGAAAAGTTATTGATGCCGTAAGTTTGAATATACCCTTCGATTTGGTCGACCACCCGGCCAATGTCATGTTTTTTATACGTGCCCATGCCGGCGTGATGGCAAAAAGTGCATTTAAACGGGCAGGACCGACTGGCGGCAATCGGAAACGAGCGACCGGCGTCCAACCGGGTCAAATGATAGGAAAACTGGCCGTGTTCACCCTGCAAGCCGATATGCTCGCGTATTCCAAACGAATCCAAATCAGGCAACGGCAATTCGTCCAGGTATTTAGGCGACTCACCCTCGCCGGTGAATTTGGGCTTATCCGCGTCCCAGCACCATATCCCGGCGATTTTACGAACGTCGTCACCTTCTTCCAAGGCTTTCAACAAACGGGTGAAGATCAGCTCGCCCTCGCCGACCACCGCATAATTCGGCTGCAGTGTGTTCATCATCAACTCGCCTTCCACCGAGGTAATGCCGCCGCCCAATACGATGGGCACATCGGCGCGAATCGCCCGGATGGCTTTAATCAAACGGTCGATCTCGTTATACGCCACGGTCAATCCGCTGATGCCGATAATATCGACCTCTTCGTGCAACAAGGTATCGCACAAGGCCGGATTGCGCTTTTCCATAGGCATGTGATTGAAGTTCAAACCTATTACCTGATGCCCTTGGCTTTGGATATAGGCCGAAATATAAGCCAAGCCCAGAGGAAAGTACGAAGCGTTGGCCTGAGGATAATAACTGGGGGAAATCAAAAGGGTTTTCATCGCAATTACCTTTTAGACATAGGCTAAGTCGTGAATGATTTTTTCTGCACGGGCGCGCCAGGTATGTTTGGCTGCTATCAACGCCCGCACCTCGGCGACAATAGCCTGCCCCATCGCTCGGCCCTCTATGGCCTGCTGGTAAACATATTCGAAATTTTCGCTTTTAAACGCAAAGTAGTGCCGACTGGCGTCAAAGTGGTCGTGCAAACCGCGGCCAAGTAGAACTTCTGAATCGACCTCGTCGTTATCGTACCAAAACAATAAGCCGCCGGAAGCCAGGCAATCGATCGCGCGAAAGTGAAAACTGACCCCGTCGTGCAAATTGATGCGCGAATATTGATGTACTCGGTTCAACTCGGCCGGACAGTCTAAAAAATGCCGATAAAACGGCCGGTATTCGCGCCATTGCGCCCAATTGTCGCTACCGTAAATCGCAATCGATTTCGACTTACCCAGCGCGAAATTCAATAGCTCCGTGCGGTTTTGCACACGCTTGGTCCGCTCCATCAAATTGTAATAGCAAGCGTTTAAAAATTCGGGTTCGGGGGTCGCACCGGCTACGTCCAACAAATCGTCGATGATACGTTTTAAATCGCCGTGAGTTTTGATCTGCTCGCGTGTGGTTTGTAAATGCCTGTCGTAACGCTGCAACAACTCGGCAAAGGTCAACGTCGAGTCAGCGGCGACCGGTCGCGCCAATTCGGCAGCACTCCACGGCAACGGGATATGGCCAATAAAATTGAATTCCACATCCAGCGGCAGAGCCCCGGGCAACGGCTGAAAGGTTTCCACGCACGTGCCGGGCGGCAACCAATCTTGCAGCCCCCCGGTACAATAGTTGGCATCCCAGCCGGGATCAAAAAAATAAGTAATTTCGCTGCCGGCGATTTGCGCCTCAGTCCGCCCCTGAAAATCCACGATCCAAGCGATATGCGGGATTTTATACCGGTGTAAAGCCGGCATTTCGTTCTTGACCCGATTCATTTCAAACACCGCGTCCGGTTTATGCTGGGCCAACCAAGTGTGCATTTGCGCCTCGTTCAGCAAACCGCAACCGCCGCTGACCCGAACGTCCAGGCTGGAGAATGCGTCGCGCAAAAAGCCGTAAACCCGCCGATAAAACGGCGTATTACGCGGCATGAACAGTGCTAAATGTTGCAGCCTCATGCCACCGCCAACTTAGAAAACCGTTGACCCGCTGCCGTCAAGACACGCTTAGCCACAGCACGATAAGACAATTTGGCGTCCAGTCCGCGCAACGCATTGGCGGCAACCTGCTTGCGGGCCTCCGAGTTATTCAAGTAATACGCGGCTTTGGCTAGCAAATCGGCTTCGTCGTCATACAGCACGACGGCGTCAGCATCGAAGAACTCGCGCAACGGCGAGCCGTCGTAAAGCATCTGCCTAGACAACATAAATCGGCCGGCGGCGATGATTTCCAAGGCCCGCATGTGCAGCGTGACACCGGGATTGGCGTTCAAACAAATTTTAGCCCGTTGCATGATGCGGTTTAGCGCCGTACCGTTTTCAGCGACGCCACGGGCCAAGTCGGCAAACGCCGGATATGCCTCCCAATGCTTGCCGTAAAGTTGAATTTTCAAGTTCGGAAAAGCATCCATCAATAGCTGGATCGGCCAATATTTCATGCGATTCAAATACTCGCAATGCAGGCGATTGCCTTTTACACATAACAGCAAATCGAGGAGTCCGTCGCTAAGCGCGTAGCCATGTCGGGCAAACAAATCACGAAAATCGGCCGCCGTTTTCCCGGGATGCACTGTGCAGAACTCTTCAAATTCAGTCATCGTCATCGATGCGCAGTGGCGTTCGAGCACGGCGTACAACTCGCGCAACTGTACCAAACTCAGTGCACCGCTTCGAAGCATAGCGTCTTCTTGCTCAAGCAAGCTCATATCCAAACTAGGGTCGCGCAGGGGTTGTAAAGTTTTGCCTGGCGCCTCCAAATGACTGACCAGCAACACGTCGCAATCAATGGTTTCTTCCTCCAGCGGGTAATATTGGCTGTCATTGAATCCCAAAGGTAAAAACTGCAGCGGGTAGTCACCGTACAAGGGCAGCGTGTTGAAACTCAGCCAGCGCCGAGCAAACACAAAATTCAAATCAAACGGACCGGGCGCCATTTCATTGAAGCGAATATTCGGCAACATATCCTGTATCCAATTTACAAAAGGAACAGTTGCCGGGATACCTTCAAATTCATGCCGAAAATGGTCTATGGTTAAAATCAAGTCCGGTTTGAAGCGGTTGATCTCGTCAATCAGATGCTCGATGTTGGTTAGATAATAATTTTCTGTTTCGCTACACAGTAGCACCGTCGCACCCAATCTTTGAAAACCGTCCAGCCAGTCGCGCATGCAGTATTTCAAAAAGCTGGAGAAGCGCGAGATAAAGCCCATTACCCGCAATTCGCCAACTTTTTCCGCGCTGAATTTTTTCCGCCACTGTTCGCTGCTGATGCTCTGATAGTAGTCAGCAACTTGGCGCAAATTAGCGGCATGCCGTTCGACGCGGGCCTGCTTTGCATCGACCGACAGCTGATAAACACGCTCTGAGCTGATGGCGCCGTTGGGGTCTGGATTGAACAACATATCCGGCAGGGCTGCTTCGAACTTCGAAAACTCGGCGGTTAAATTAGCCTCCGCTGCGAGGTCGGAAAAAATCCGCAGACGGCGGGCCGCCAGCAGCGGCTGAAGGTCATGCAACAGCAAATTTAACAACCATACGGCCGGCTTGGTTTCGATCAAATACACCGGCACCTCAAATTCCGCCATTTCCGGAATCGGCGACTCGGTGGCGCGGAACGCCGCCAACAATTCGTAACCGGCACCCAAACCGACCAGCGCATAACAGCAGGTATTTTCCCGGGCCATTGTTTGCGCATTTTCGGCAATCAGGCGTCGGTGTTCGAGTAAGGCGATGTTATCCAGGCGATAAACTTGTTCGCCAGCCTGCGCTACCGATACCCGCCAGTACTCACCGCGTATAGCCTGATCAACGAAAATCGTAATAGGCTGTTGCGACCAAGCTGCCAACAGGGCTTCGTGCAAAGCCGGGCGATGCTGGGCCAAGCAGGCCAGATTGGTTTGCAACTGTGCCAAAAAAGTTTCCGAGCCAAATTCCGCGCCGGCAAGCACATGCAACTTATCGCCGAACAGTTCCGGCAACAGGGCGACTGGCTCCGGTGCGGGCTCAGCCACTTTAGCCAACAAGCGCAAGTCGCTCAGCTCGATCAAGCGTTCGGCAGCGGCCCGATAGGTAAACTGCGCGGCCAAACCCTCCGGCGCCTTGGCCGGTTGCAAGCGCTTATGCAGAATGTTGCGCAACTGATCGGCCGTCTTGAAGAACAAGCAATAGTCGTCCCAATACGGCGGCTCGGCCACATCCCGGCAATCGTAAACCACCGGGATACAACCGCAAGCGGCCGCTTCAGCCAACCTCTGCGAATTGATTTCGAACGGATGGCAAACCAAGGCATAGCGAACGGAACGGTAAACTTCCGCTACTGCTTCGCCGTGCGGCAATTCGCCTCGATAAAACGGTGCCACCTCGGCATCCTGATCCCAGTAGCGTCCGTAAACATCCACCGGCAGACCAGGATCGGCGCACAGCCACTTCACCGAATAATCGCGAATCACATAATGCAGTAATTTCCAAAACACAAATTCATAACTTAGCCCGCTGGTCTCGGCAATTTGCCGCACGCTCGCTTCGTCAAAGCAAGCGCCGGATTCCATCGCCGCAATCAAGCTATCCAGAGCCTGGCGATGTTGGCTATTGTCGATATTGATCACCGGCAGATAGGAACTGCCGACGAACACAATCTTGTCGGCTCGCGCCTGATTGTTACCGGCATGAAACACCACATCGTCTATCACAAAATGTAAGCGTTGCACCAAGGCGGCCTGGCGTTGCTCCAGATAACGATCAAACAGCGGCGAAATCGAAAAATTGAAATCCCGGGCTCGCCATTTCAGCGGCTGCGAATACTTCAATTGCGGCATCAAATCCTGCCACCAGACGATATTGACAATATCGTCGTGCATGAAACTGTTGTTCAAGCTGTTGACATACAAGCAGGCATGCGGGTCGAAATCGATATATTTTTCCAGCATATCGACCATATTGCTGCCTTCCATATCGTTATCCTGAATGTAAAACAGCACCTCCCAACCCAGAGCGGCAAAGGCCTTGGCCAAGCCTTGCGAGCTATATTGCATAACGGTGGTCAAACGACTCGTCGGGATAAATATCCGCGGCGGCCGATTGCCGACCCAACGCGGTGGCAAGGCCTTGGCTTTGTTCAGCAATTGTTGGATCAACCACAGGCGCCTGCGCTTGATCGATTCACCGGCTGCGGCAATATCCTGCCGGATGGCGGCCTTAACCTCCTCTTCCAAGCCGTCGGGAATATCAATATTTTCCGGAATACGCAAACGGGAGCGGATGAAAAATTCCTCGTAATCCGGCAATTCCAGATGTATCAAGTTCGGTAAGTCCGATTCGGGCAACTCGCCCCGGTAATAGCAAATCTGCAAACCGTCTATGGTGGGATGGCCGCAGGACACTCGATTGGCCTGCTTTGCCACGTTTAACGCCTGGAGCGGATCGATAAAATAGGTATCGAAATGCACATAGTCCGGCACGCGATATTGATTGCGGTACTGCATCACTTCGTCAATGACATCCCGGGGCATGTCGTTGAAATGTACGGCGCCGTCTTGAGAAATGGCGATCAGTTGCGGTATCGGTAATGAGTTGTGCGAAAAAAACTCGACAAACTTGTCGGCGGGAACCTGAATAAAATTCGGCAACACAATATCGGTCAACAGCCCGTCGTAATAGCAATATTGCCGGCGCACACTGCCGGATTCGTCGACGATGCTCTGTTGCTTGGACGCCTCCGCGTAGGCGTCCTCTATATTCAGAAAAAATATGTCCTTAACCGCCGAATTCATCGTGCATTCCAGCGCAATCAAATGAAGTTGATGTGTTCCGGCGGATTCTTCAAATCCCACAAAAACTTGTTCACATAATCCTGCCGGCAGCCGATGGCGCAGTCTTTATGCACATCCACCGATTCGGCCACATCTTTATGCACCTGCCAGTAGCGTTCGCTGGTGGCAACCAAGTCGTAAAAGGAATCGGTGTGCAAATCGCCTATGTAAAAACGCTCTTTATTGAAAAACGGCCCGCAAGGATAGATTTTGCCGTTGCCGGAAATCTGCAATAAAAACGGTGTGCCGAAACATTGGTCGTATTTGCGGTAGCCGTCCTTGTATAGATTGGTTTCGCCGGCGGCGTTGATTTTGTTCCATTTGGCCTGGACCACATAGCTGTCCGTACTCAGAGCTTCAGCTTGTTTCAGGACATCGCCGATTTTTAAGTAGGCGTCGTAATCGATACCAATTTCCTTGTACTCGGAATCCGAGCAATGCTTGATCACGAAATAATCCACACCCAATTCGGCGCCCAGTTTGGCTTCCGCCAGCACTTCGTCGAAGCATTCCGGGATTAACACCATCTGCAAGCCCAGTGTACATTTATAGTTGTTGGCTTTTTTGATCTTCACCAGTTCGCGAATCTTGTCGATCAACAAGTGAAAATTGACTTCCTTGGATTGATGCACTCGCCTGAAGCCTTCCGGGGTACCGGCGGATAGATTAAAGCGGATGTAGCTCATGTTTTTCAGCAAATCGTGGGCGCGATCCATGTCCAACAAAATGCCGTTAGTGGCCATTGCGGTATCGATACCTAATTCACCGGCCAGCACGGTGGCGTCGTAGAGAGTGGGGTTGAGCGTCGGTTCGCCGTCGCCGATGAACCCCAAAGAACGGACACCCAATTTGCCGCAGTCGCGGACAAAATTGAGCAGCGCTTCGCGGCCAATCATGGTGCCCTTGGTCATGTTCTGTACCACCGCGTAGCAATACAGGCAAGCCGTGTTGCAAAACTTGGTCAGCCCCATATCGATATGCACCGGCGCAAAGCGCTGGCCGTTTTGCCAGGCCTGCACCCTATCCAAATGATGCATCATTTTGTGTCCGTCGAAACGGAAGCGTTCTCGCTGGGTGCGAAAACTGGGGCCGGTGAACTGGTTGGGAACGTGTTGTTCATGCTCGCTCCCCGCTTCCAGACGAATGATGCCTTCTTGATCGTCGTGGGAAATGCTCTGTAATTTCTGTCCGGGCAATTTAGCCAACTGGCTGGTGTCGATAACCTGGTAGTCATTCGACAAAGCGCTACGGTCGACAATATTGTTGGAGGTCCGCAGTTTATGCCCGGGCTGGCTGAACATCGGCACATTGTCGGGTATATCAGTCACGGCGCTGTTGCCGAAACGATTGGTTTGTTCTGTTTTAGCCATGGTTTGATGCTCTGTTCAATGCGTTAAAACGGGCCGACGAAGCTGCGGTCGGGTTGATCTTTGGGCAAGTCGGACTGCAAAGCGCCGATTACCGAGGCTGTTAATTCTGATCGACCCACCATGTCCAACACGGCACAGGCGATCTGCTCGGCGCCAGGATAGTACTCGTTGGCGACAAAATGCGAGGTCGGCACCGGATGGTTGGGATAAGCAATCAAGCGCGGCGCTTGTTGTAAACCATGTCCATGGGCCAACACCAGTTTGGATAGCAACTGATGACCAATTGACGCCATTTCCGGCGCGCAATCCGCTACTAGCAATTTGCCGCCGGTTTTTGCCAGCGATCCGGCAACGCTATCCACATCCAAGCTGCTGACGCAACGCATATCCAAGACTTCGGCGTCGACACCATACCTTGCCAATACCGTGGCGGCTTTCAAGGCTTCTATGCTCATGTGCGAGAATGCTGCCAAGGTAATATCGGTGCCTTGCCGCAGCAAAGCCGCGCCGGACAACCCGGCCGCCGGACGAAGTTTGTCGACCTCACCTTGGACATGGTGTAACCAGCGGTGTTCGATAAACAGCACCGGATTGTTATCGGCAATCGCCTCCAGCATAAAATGGTAGGCATCGCCAGCCGTGGTCGGCATCACCACTTTCAAGCCCGGCACTTGCGCAAACATGGCTTGCAGACTTTGCGAATGTTGCGGCCCCTGCCCCCAACCGCGACCAATGATGACGCGAATTACCAACGGCACTTTTTGTTGGCCGTCAAACATGTAATGCCACTTGGCGGCGTTATTGATCAACTGATCGACCGACAGCAAGGCAAAATCGATACGCTGATGTACCAGCACCGGCCGCATGCCGGCCAAGGCTGCGCCGATACAAATACCAGTCATGCCGTTTTCCGCCAACGGCATATCCAATACCCGCTCCGCGCCGTATTTCTCCCGTAAACCCTGGGTTGTGGCAAAGATGGTCTTCGGGTCCGGCACACCTTCACCAATCAGCAACATTTCCGGATATTGGGCCAAAGCATCGTCCAAAGCCTCGCGGATTGCCTCACCATAAGTCATCGTCTCTACTTCACGCATACAGATGTTGCCTCATGCTATCGACAGTCGGACGTGTGCCTTGCAAAGCCCAAGCAAAAGCTTGTTCAATTTCCTCGGCCAAGCGGGTTTCCATTTGCGTTAGTTCGGCATCATCACTCAACTGCGCGTCAAGCAAGGCCTGCCGGGTTTGCAGTAGCGGGCAGCGCAATTTCCACTCGGCCAATTCACCGGGGCGGCGATAGCCTAAGTCGTCATCTTCATTAGGTCCGCAATGCTCCGGCCAGCGGTGAGTATGCAATTCCAAAAACTGCGGGCCCAAGCCATTCCTAGTGTTGCCAACCGCTATTCGCGCCAGTTCATATACTTCATCGACCCGATTACCGTCGCCGCTAACCGCGTTTAAGCCGTGGGCGGCGGCTATTTTATAAATATCGCGTTTGGGTTGGCGTTCTGCCAACGGTGTCATCACCGAGTATTGGTTGTTCTCGCAGACAAACAGCAACGGTAGCTTTTTTAATACCGCAAAATTCATCGTTTCGTGCATCACGCCTTCTTCAAAACAGCCATCGCCGAAGAAAATCACCACGACGTTGGTCGCTTCCGGCATCCTGCCTCTCGCGACACTGGCACATCCCTGTGCGGCGCCGGATTTTTTCATCTGCTCGGCCCAGGCATAACCGGCGGCTAATGGCACGGTGCCGCCGACGATAGGCGTGGACGCAACAAACCCGGCTTCCAGGTCGGTCAAATGCATCGACCCACCCCGGCCGCCGCAGCAGCCTTCGGCATAGCCGTACAACTCCGCCAGCAGGCGCGGCAAATCACCGCCTTTAGCCAAATAATGGCCGTGGCCGCGATGATTGCTGAACACCTTGTCCTGGTTGGTCAAATGTGCACAGACCCCGACAGCAATAGCTTCTTCGCCGATGCAAAGATGGGTGGGACAACGCATTTGCTGTTCGGCATAGCGCCGGGCAATCGCTTCCTCGACTCGGCGGATGCGCAACATTTGATAATACAGCTGCTTCAAATCGGCAGGCGTAAGGTTCATGTCTGTCATTTCAACAAGGTAGTGATGTATTTGAATAAAGCCACTGCCCGCACCGGTTCGCGGTTACATACAATCTGCACATCCAGTGCGGCCGCGGCGCTACCGGCGAACAAGGCTTGCTCCGGTGACAAGCCGCCGCCCAAACACAAGCCGGCCACAGACAGAAAGGCATCGCCGGCACCGATGCGATCCACCACTTTGGAGGACAACGCGGGAATCTTGTAAGCCGTTTTGGTTTGATCCAGCATCAACGCGCCTTTAGTACCGCGGGTGATGGCGATGTGCTGGGCACTTAATTTGTCGGCCAACTGGCCGGCCAATTCCTCAATGGCAGCACCTCTATCGTGGCTCGCCAACCGCAATTCCGGTTCGTTTAACGACAAGAAGTCTGCGTTCGGATACCGCGTGATCAAGTGGTACCCCCGATTGCCGCTGTTAACCTGCGCATTCACCGCCAGATATTTAGCGCCTTTGGACAAGGCCGCGACCATTTGATTGGAGATAAAGCCGTTGCCGAAATCCGGTACGATCACCACATCGTAATCGCGCAAATGTTTGTCCAGCCAAGCCACGATCTTGCGATTGGTGTCCTCCGGCAACGGCGCATCGTTATAAAAATACACTTCAAATAACTTGGCGATGTCGGCATCGACATAGCGTCGCTTCACAATCGTCGGCCGATCCTGACTGAAGAAGAACACCGGATCAATCGCCGGGTTCAAATTGGTACGAATAAAATCTTCGTGGCTTTTCGTGGCGCCCAGGCCCGAAAGCAACGTGACATTATGGGCAAATTCCGCTACGTGATTCGCCACCGCGATAGCGCCGCCGGCAAAGCGTTCGTAATCATTGTATTTCACTGAAAACACGTTGCCTTTGCCTGTTTGGCCCAAGGGGGAGGTGTAATGGTATTCGTCGACTATCGCTTCGCCGACCACCAGTACATTCAAACCGCTTAAGGCCTTGAGTTTGTCGATAATCTCGTTGGCGCCGACCGTTTCCTTGAACTGATCCAGGTACGCTGAGATTTCCGGGGAGAACACCTCAAAATACTCGTTCAATAAGCGCGTTGAGCTGGACGTCAATTCGTCGGTAAAGTAAATCCTGCCGCCGTGCCGTTCCACGGCGTCTTTTTCGTGCTGGATATTGCCGGTCAGATCGTCGCTGGTACTTTTGTAATCGCTACCCTTCACATATAAATCAGGCTTCACCTGATCCAATACTTCCACGGCGGTAATCGCATGGTTGATCGCCACACTATCGACGCAAGCCAGTGCCGCAATGTTTTCGGCGCGCAAATATTGATTAAACACCGGCCGACCGGGGCCTTTATTGACATATTCGTCGGCGGTGACGCTAACCAATAATGCATCTGCCTGCCTTGCTCCGCTTTGCAAATGACGGATATGGCCAATGTGCAGTAAATCAAAAGTCCCATGGCATAAAGCCACGGTTTTGCCTTGCGCTTTCAGTTCGGCGGCACGCTGCGCCAGTTGTTCGATGGAGACAATTTTTTCCGTGGACATGAGCTTATTTCCTGAGCAGATGATCGGTAATATGGTGCAACACGAAGAGATGCCCCAACTCGACCATGCCGTAATGACTGCTGTCCAGCCAGCAATTCCAGCGCCCCAGTTTACGGAGCGGATTGTCGGACTTAAAGCCACTTAGCGTCATGACCGGCAAGCCTTTGGCGTTGGCAGCTTGTACCGCGTTGACGATATTCAAGGATTGGCCGGAACTGCTGATTGCGATCAATAAATCGTCCGGATTCGCAAACGCGGTAATTTGTTTGGCAAAGGCCTGCTCGTAACCGAAGTCGTTAGTAAAACACGTCAAGGGCGCGGCTTCGTGTAAGGTCAAGGCGCACAAGCCGCCAACATTCCGCAAGTCGGTAATCACATGACTGGCAATCGCCGCGCTGCCACCGTTGCCCAGCACCATGATCTTAGCCTGCTGGTCGCGGACTCTGGCAAACTCGGCAAGCAATTGCTGTATCACCGATTCGCCGTCCAGGGTTTGGCCCTGCGCGTCTGTAAATACGCTGCTGTTCAGCAAAGTCGCAAAATCCGCTGCCGCTTGTCCGATAGCCATGGGCTCCTCCCTATTTGTCCAGGTACTTAAACCAGCCCGCAGTAGCGTCAGCGATAGAAGCCGAAGTCCACAGCGGGGCGTTTTGCCAGTAATCGATGCGCGCCAGCATATTGGCCACACCCTGCTCGAAACTAACTTGCGGCCGCCAGCCAAGTTTTGTCTTGATATTACGGGTGTCGGCAAAGGTGCAATCGGGCTCGCCGGGCCGCTTGGGAATGTATTCGATCGCACCGCCCAATAATCCCACCAGTTGATTGACACTGTAGGTGCCGCCGCTACCGACATTCATGATCTCGCCACAAAGTTCCGATTCGGCAGCGGCGATAAAGGCTTTGGCCACATCCGTGACGTAGGTAAAGTCGCGGGTCTGGGTGCCGTCGCCGACCACGGTAAAGGGTTTACCATTAATCTTTTGCGCTAGAAACACCCCGAACACCGCGCCGTAAGCGCCCGTGGTACGAGCATGTGGGCCGTAGACGTTGAATAAGCGCAGCGACACTGCAGGCAAGTCATAGAGCTGTGCCCAGTGCATCACCAGTTCCTCACCCAAGTATTTAGTCAAAGCGTAAGGATACTGTGGCTGAACGGGCGCAGATTCCGGTGTCGGAAATTGATCTGGGATACCGTAGCAGGATGACGACGCCGCGTAGACAAATCGCTTGATACCGGCGGCGCGGGCCGCTTCCAATACATTGAATGTACCGCTGACATTGGTCTCGTAATACGCGCGCGGCTGCTCGATGGAGGGTACGATGTCGGCTAGACCGGCCAAGTGAAAAACCCAGTCAATACCTGCGAACAAAGGTGCGATGGTTTCGGCGTCGCGAATATCGGCCTGATGAAACTCAAAACGCTCCTGGCCGAGCAAATCGGCAATCGTTTCTTTACGGCCGCCAACCAGACTATCGATCACGCTGACCTGATGGCCTTGTTGCCATAACTCCCGGCTCAAATGACTGCCGATGAATCCCGCACCGCCGGTAACCAATACTTTCATGCGTTCGTCCTAGATAAAGTTGATATGGGCCGGCTGGTTGGCCGTGAGTTTGTCCAAATATTGATTAACCGATTCCATCCGACAATTTTTGCGGCATTGGCTAATATCCAAGTCCTGGGTGATGTACTGCCAGTTCTGCCGGCGTTTCTCGCCTTCCCAGATGGCTTGGAAAGACTGCTGATGGATATTGCCGTAAGCAAAGCGTTGATCGGTGAGATAGGCACTGCAACCGTACACTTCTCCGTCAGCCATGATATAGCCCCAAAAATAAGGCGTGGCGTGGCAGGTTTTGTAACGCTCGGTTTCCGACTGGCTGTAGTTCTTCATGGTCTGTTCGCGAAATACCACGTTAAAGCCATCGGCGTTGAATTGGGCCAGTTCCTCGGCCATTCCCAGTAGATTGTCGTATCGCAAGGCTTCGTAGCGGCGGGTTTCGCTGAATAGATGTTGGGAATACGGCTTGACGACCAGATAATCCAAACCGATTTCGCGGCAGATTTTTGCCAGGGTGGTTACTTCATGTTGATTTTCCGGCAACAATAAAATTTGTGCTCCCAGAGCGCAGGATAATTGCCGGGTTTTTTTATGGTCGACCGCACGACGCAGATTGTTCAGCACCAAGTCAAAATCGGACGCCTTGGTTTGATGAATGGCCGCGTAATTTTCGGCACTACCGGCATTTAGCGATACTTTAATCCAAGACACCAGCGGCAAGGATTGCTCGACAAAACGCTGGTTCATCAAGGTGCCGTTGGTAGTGAAAGACACATCGATACCGGCGTCGAAAGTCCATTTGACAATGTCATTAATCTCCTTGTGCAACATAGGCTCGCCTTCACCGGCGTACATGATGCTTTTCACACCAAGCCTACCCATCTCAGCCAAACGCTCCGCCAAAATTTTGACATCCAGACGCTGCGCTTTATATCCGATGTAATCCACTGCGCAAAACGTGCAGCGGTGATTGCAGGCACCTACCGGAGAGACCTCCATGTAGATAGGATACACGGCTTTCGCTTGCTGCCAATCGTGCCTGCCGTCCAACCACTGTGCCACTCGCTGCGGGTGATACACCAGTTTATGACTGTCTATGCCGTATTTGTCTGCCATGTTTTTGTCGTTTAATGTGCTTTCGGAGTGAAAAACCGCTATTGAACCGGATAAAGCGATTTCTATGCCAATAACCGGTTCAGGTAACGTGCCGCTGTTGATTGTTATATCGGCATCACAAAGCTTAGCATTAAACAATTAGTTTCAAGCCCGGCGGCAGCGCTTCGCCGAAGACTTGCTTTTCCTGTTGTTCATCCAGTTGTTTGAATTCGGCAACCATGTCTACCCACGACACAGGGGATTTAGCTTGTTTGAGCTTGTCGATCACCTGCGCTCGCAGGCTATCGTCGATATCCCGAGCCCGGTCGTCGCAGCGTCTAGCCAACAAGGTGGCGGCAAAGGCGGCCTGGGTTAGCTTTTTCCAATCAGCTTTCAATAGCTGTTTCAGCCAGATTTCGGCAGTCTCCGCTGGAATGACCTGATGATTGTTGCCGTGAAACAGAATCCGCCCGCCGATACGTCCGACCGCCCACCAACTCTGTTCAGGCTCTCCGGCTTTTTCCAGGCGCTTTAACAGCCAATTGCCCAATTGAATTTTATCGACAAGGTTCAACCGCTCTAGTGCCGCCGCCAGTCGCACCATATCTTCGTAACCTCGTGTAGCCAGTTGCTTGCCGACACCCGGCTGGCGCGCGGCAGCCGGATTGATGAATTTGGCGATGTCGTTAAAGATGCGTTGCTGGGCATCGGCATTCAAGCCGCCGGCAACGCGCCGCCATAAGGTCCACCATTCGGCCCAGTTTTGTTTTTCGTTAACGAACTGCAGCCCTTCCGAATACAGCTTCCAGAGTTGCTCTACCCGCCAATCGTCGAGCGGATAACCAAAGCCTGGGCGCAAGCAAAAACCGGCTAGACTTAACCAGAGGCGTTCGTGCTGTTCGCTCCTCCGCCGATATTTACTGCCTTCCAATAAGGCCGTAAACAACTCGCGCAACAACGGGGTTTGCCAGGCGCCTCGCGGTGCCGCAAGAACGTTTTCCAGATCGGCGCGCAAGGTTTTTACCGCTTGTGGATCGACTTGTTTGGATTTGGCTCCGAATACGGCCTGGACTTTCTCCAGCGCTTGCGGCAATTGACTAGGTAATTCGGCATTGACGGCTGTTTGGGCTTTTTTGCGAATTTGAAACTCTACATCCCAACGCTGGTTGGAGTCTGCCACCGCTACGCACTGCAATTGCAAAGTACCGACTTCGGTATATGTCGCCAGTAATTGCACCGCCACTTCGGTTTTCAGTTGGCCTTCGAACGCCACTGCCAACGGCGGCAGACTGTGGAAGCGCTCGTCATCCAGCTCGACTATTGCGCCGGGCTGGTAAGTTCCGTCTCCGCTGCTCGACAACAAATGAAAACGTACCGGTTGGCCCACCCGGAGAGCGAATTGCCGATCACTTAACAAAATCTCATGACCTTCCTCGCTTCCTTTCGGCAGGATACAAACGCCATGCCCCCCAGGCTTACCATCACCACTTTTGGCCGCGGCATCAACCAGCAGAAAATAACTACGGGCGGCGCCACCGCCGATTTTCAACTTCTTGTCTCGGCGGGCAACCGCATAACTGACCGCGCCGTAAGCCACCGCCAATTCCGGATGGCTGTTATCCAGCAATAAGGGGGGGTGCCCGCCGCGCCAACCGGCTAATAAATCGATTAAGCGTTGCACCATGGCCGGACTGCGAAACACGCCGCCGTTCAGTAATAAGGCGTCGGGGACTATTTGATGCTCTGTGCCCGTTCCACTGAACGCCATTTGCGCAGCCTGGGCATGCATTTGCAAAAAGGCGGCAATATGCTTACTGATAGCCGGCTCCGCCGCGTAAGGCAAGCCAAACTCCACTACGCCGCTACGCTTCCTATCCGGTAGGTCTTGCAAACCGGACATGGGTAAAAAGCCATCCAATGCAATTTGCTTAACCTCTTCTTTGCTCAGCGACGTACTTTTTGTGCCGCCAATCAACCTGGAGCCGCCACCCAACAAGGTTATGGCAACCTGCTCGGGCGCGTCGTCGGCTAATAGCTGTTCCTTGGCGATCCGGCATTGCTCCAGCAATTGCGATAAATCGGCAGTCGAGAGTTTTTTATCGCCGGTTCGCAAGCGGCTTTCCGCTAAATGCGCCAGAGCCAGATCGATATTGTCGCCCCCCAACATCAAGTGGTCGCCGACACCTATGCGCGTCAGCTTAGGCTCGTCAACCCCCTGCTCAATCTTGATCAAGGTCAAATCGGTAGTACCACCACCGACATCGCAAACCAGCAATAAGCGCCTATCGGCCAGACTGGATTTGATGGTACCGGCATGCCGGCGCAGCCAGTCGTAACAAACCGCTTGCGGCTCTTCCAGCAATCTTACACCGCTCAAGCCGGCCATCTTGGCCGCTTCCAATGTTAAGGAGCGCGCGGACTCGTCAAAGGAGGCCGGCACCGTAATCACCACTTCCTGAAGCGCAAGTGGTGCTTTGGGAAAACGGTGCTCCCAAACGGCGCAGACATGTCGCAAATAACTAGCACTGGCTTCCAGCGGCGAGATTTTAAATACCGATTCGTCACTACCCCAGGGCAAAATGGCCGCGCTGTGATCGACCGAAGTGTGCGACAACCAGCTTTTAGCGCTGGTAACCAATCGACCTTGCGACTTTGCACCCAGCAAGCGCGCTGCTTCACCAAGCACAGCGCCTTTTTCCTGAGTCAAAAATCCGGCTTCTTCCGTTATTTCGCCTGGCGCGGGATGGTATCGCACCGACGGCAATAGTGGCTTGGCACTCACTTCGCCTGGCGCGATCAACTGAGAAATTTCGAACAAGTGAATAGCTTTAGCAGGGTCGCCTATATCGGAGTAAGCGACCACCGTATGGGTGGTACCTAGATCGATTCCGACCGAATAAGTAGCAGTGTAGTTTTTCAAAAGGACTTAGTATGTTTATTCTAATTATGTAGGGCAGCCTGACAAGTATTCAAGCAGGCGCGCGCGAGCGCCTATTTTAGTCGGCTTTCTGATCGAACACTCTCGTTTTTCTAGATAGCACTATCCAAGCCGTGGTTGCCGGGTGAAATAAATTTCCACAAACAACAATCTTTCGATGTGTTTCGAATAAAATGCTTGCGCGCCTAATGTTTGCGATGTTACTTTCCGCCTACGGCAACCATCAGTGCATTGCATTACTGAATGCGCCCACCGAGAACAAGATCTAGCGCTGTAAAGTAGTCGAGTCTGAATCAAGACCAGGCACCGCAGCAATTATTAACCAACTTGAACGAGTTAAATTCATGCTTATTAAACCTTCCGCATTAGCCGGCGTCGTGTTGCTGGCCGCCAGCCAATCAACAGAGGCAGTCGTCATCAATTTCGACTACACCTACGACGGCGGCTTTTTCTCCGGCAGCAACGCAAGTAGACGAGACATCCTGGATGCCGCAGGCGGGTTTTTGGGAGGTATCTTAACCGACAGCTTGACTGCGATTACATCCGGCGGCATCAATAATTTCAGCGCGGTATTTCAACGTCCTGATACCGGCGCCAGCACGACTCTGAGCAATTTCAGCGTGGCAGCCGACACACTGACAGTGTTTGTTGGCGGACAAGCCATGGGAGCAGGCAACCTGGGTTACGGCGGCTATGGCGGTTACAACGTCAGTGGCACCCAAGATTTTTTGACCAACGCAGCACAACGTGGACAGTCAAATACGACCGGCCCGTCAGCAACTGATTTTGCGCCATGGGGTGGTCAATTGACCTTCAGCAGTTCGGCAAACTGGTATTTCGACACGGATCTTTCTACCACCGAGACATTTACCGGTAATGATTTTTATTCGGTGGCACTGCATGAGTTAGGCCACTTATTGGGCCTAGGCAGTTCGGACTCGTGGGATAATCAAGCCACTGGCTCCGGCTTTACCGGTGCCAATGCGGTAGCGGCTTATGGCGGCAATGTACCACTGGAGGGCGATAAGGTTCATTGGTTAGAGGGCACCAAAAGCACGGTAAACGGAATTGAGCAAGAAGCCGCCATGGACCCTACTTTGCGCGTCGGCACGCGCAAAGTATTTACGCAACTCGACCTCGCCGCGCTGAAAGATGTGGGCTGGCAAGTTTCGGTAACCGCAGTGCCGGTTCCTTCCGCCGTTTGGTTATTCGGCCCTGCTTTATTGGGTTTTATTGCCAGCAAACGTAAGCAGCTTCTGAATTTCTAGCCAATTCACCACTGTCGCGCCGGACACGCCAATTGGCTAATAAAACCGGCGCGATAAAACGATTAAAATTTATTGACTGACGCCGGATAAAAACGGGACAAAACTGACCCGCTCTATTACTTCATCCTCAAAGCCGTGCTCGGTGCGGGTTACCCGATGTAATTCCTGCATCCCTTCCAGCCCGACCGGAATCACCATCACGCCCCCCACAGCCATTTGCTCAAGTAAGGCTTCCGGAATTTCCGCCGGCGCGGCTGCAGCTAAAATCCCATCATATGGCGCGTGCTCCGGCCAGCCCCAGCCACCATCGCTATGCTTAAAACCCACAGTCTTGATACCCAACTCCCATAGGGTATCCCGGGCTTTTTTCATTAACGGCGCAATCCGTTCCACCGAATAAACTTGCGCTACCAGCTTCGACAATATTGCGGTTTGGTAGCCGCAACCCGTACCAATTTCCAGTACTTTGAGCAGCGGACCTTTTTCCAATAGCAATTCCGTCATTTTGGCGACGATATACGGCTGCGATATAGTTTGATTGTGGCCGATAGGTAAGGCAGTATCCTCATAAGCACGACTCTCCAAAGCTTCGTCGACAAAAATATGCCTAGGTGTGTCAGACATTACCGCCAGGACTTTACTGTTATAGATGCCTTGCTCGCGCAGCCGAGAAATCATCCGCTCCCTGGTCCGCCGAGAAGTCATGCCTATACCCTGGATGCGTCTACTCATACGAGCGCCTCCATTGCCAGCCATTCGCTCAATCCCTCTAATCGTTCATATCGCGTTAAATCCAACTGTAACGGCGTTACGGACACGTATCCGTTTCTTATCGCATCAAAATCGGTACCTGGCCCGGCGTCTTGTTCGCTGCCGGGCGGTCCCACCCAGTAAATAACCTGCCCCCGCGGATCATGGGAACGTATTACTGGTTCCGCTTTGTGTCGCTGCCCGAGTCGGGTAGATTGATAACCTTTTAATTCAGCAATCGGTAAATCAGGCACGTTGACGTTTAACAAAGTGTCTTCCGGCAAGGGATGAGCGAGGATTTTTTGCATTATTGTCACAGCCACATGTGCCGCCGTATCGAAATGTTTAGGGTCGCTGGATGCTAAAGAGATAGCCACCGCAGGCAGCCCAAGAAAACGCCCTTCGGTAGCCGCAGCCACGGTGCCAGAATAAAGCACATCGTCGCCAAGATTGGCGCCATGATTGATACCGGCGAATACCATATCCGGTTCGTTCGCCAATAATCCTGTAATCGCCAGATGAACGCAATCCGTCGGCGTACCATCCACCCTGACAAAACCGTTTTCACATTGAGTGGCGCGCAAAGGCATATCCAGGGTTAAAGAATTGCTTGCGGCACTCCGGTTTTTATCTGGCGCCACTACTGATACGTTGGCGTGTTGACGCAGAGCTTCGGCCAATGTGTTGATGCCTTGCGCTAAATAACCGTCGTCGTTGCTGATTAGTATGTGCATACTGCCGTGAAACGCTTTAAAATTCACGCATAGTAGCAAAAAAAGCGCAAAACCAGCAGCTTACGTGACAAAAAAAACCACTTCCGCAGACGATGTCCTCTTGTTTCGAAACTCGATCGGCAAAGTCCAGACCATAGACACCAATACCGTTATTCTTAAGCCTGATAAGAAACCGCGGCCAATACCTTCATTTAAGCCACTCGAGCAGGTTGATCCGTTACAAAAAGATGTTGAGGGTAGCTTGGAGACCCTGTTCCAAGAAGACAAGATCGCCTTCCTGGTGCCAGGCATGCAAAAAAGCGTCATCAAAAAACTTCGGAAGGGATATTACGGCCTGGATGCCGATATAGATTTACATGGCTTAAGTAGCCGAGATGCACAACAGCAACTATTACGATTTTTACACTATTGCGTTGAAGACGGTTATCGCTGCGTACAAATCATTCACGGCAAGGGGTACAACTCTACGGACAATCAACCCGTTTTAAAAAATGATATAAACCTTTGGCTACGCCAACATAAAGATGTCCTGGCGTTTTGCTCTGCGCCCCCTAGGTCTGGCGGCACAGGCGCCTTATTTGTGCTATTACGCTTATCAGAAAAATTTGTTACATCTGAAGACGAGCCTCAATAACCCCCTTTTAGGCCAATCCCAAATCTATGGCCTCTACCCAAACAAACGCAACCCCGTTCGTTATATTTTGCTTTGCCTTGACTTGTCCGGCTTGTTGCTCTAGTTTTTCAGCATTGCTGCTCCTTATCATGAAAATAATAACGAAACCAACGCCATGACCACAAATCAACACCAGCGGCCTCTCCAAACCACAGGAGAAATTGGCGTTTCTACGCAAAGCACTATCGAAGCGGGGATTTTCAACAATGAGCCTTAACATTGGGATCGTGGGTTTAGGCAGAATTGGTCGCGGGGTATTAAGAGGAAATTTCGCACAAGAAAAAGGCGGCAGATTCGATATACGTGTAGTCTGTGACGTAATGGCTATCGATCACGTTGCTTACCTATTAGCAAACGATAGCACCTATGGCCGCCCCCCATTTAATGTAGATTGCGATGGCGACGATTTAATCATAGACGGCAAAAGAGTTCGCTATCAGAAGGTAGACCGGCGCCGTAGTTCGCCCGATGACGGCAGCTGGGAAGTATTGCGCCAATTTGATCTTGATGTATTATTTGACGCCACGGGCACCGCCACGATCCATGATTTCCGCTCATTGATAACGCAGGAAGTCGCTAAAAAAATCCTTTGCACTTGGAATGTCAGCGGTTGCGATATCAGTGTGGTATTCGGAGTAAATCATTCGGCGTACGATCCATTACACCATGACGTCATCTCTGCCAGTACCTGCACGGGTAATGCTCTGGTTCCTATCTGTCATGTACTTGATAAGCACATTGGCATCAATTTCGCCCGAGCCATCACTATCCATCCGCAACTTTCAGATCAACGTGTATTGGATGGTTATCACGCATCATCCCAACTTGGCCGTGGGTGCGCGTCTTCCATTATCCCAACCAGCACGAACGTAGGTAAATCCACGACATTGGTATTACCAAGACTGGAAGGCAAATTGGACGCTATGTCCTACAGAGTGCCAACTGCAATTGTCTCAGTTATTGATTTAACAGCCACTCTTTCTAGGAAAACGTCACTAGAAGAATGTGTAGAACTGTTTGAAGACTACGCCAACAAGCAATTAGCAGGAATTATTCATTGTGACTATGGCGCATGGGGCCATCAAAAGGCTAGCATCGACTATATGGAAACCCAATATTCCTCAATATTGTTGATGCATCATCTGACTGTCAGCCAAGGCCACCATCTCGGCCTATCTTTAATGCATGACAATGAGCATGCATATTGCTGCCGAGTATTAGACGTATTGGGCATTTTATAAAACTAGTGCCCGCAAGTTTACCGAACACTCAATGAAACCCGATCACATTCTGGCAGAATGAACCGAATAACAAGCTTCTCAGCGGCCTCTTCACCGGATGCAACAGTTTTGATTCTGGGCAGCATCCCTGGAAAAGCATCACTGGAGGCTAATCGATATTACGCGCATCCACAGAATCAATTTTGGCCTATCATAACCGAACTTCTGGAACTCAATCCTAGTAGCTCATACTTAGCGAGAATAGAATCAATCAAATTAGCCGGCATTGCACTATGGGATGTAGTTAAGTCATGCCATCGGCACAACAGCAGTCTCGATGCAAAAATAGACAAAAACAGTATTGTTACGAATGATTTTCCAGGATTTTTCCTAAACCACCCCTATATTACGCATATATTCTTTAATGGCTTAACTGCAGAAAAAACCTTTCAAAAGCATGTTCAACCTTATATATGCACAGATCGGTTTACGTACCACCGATTACCCTCTACAAGCCCGGCGCATGCAGCGATGGCTTTTCAACAAAAGCTGGACAGTTGGCGCATATTAACCACAGCAATAGCAGAAGCCACTTACAGCAAAACAATAGAGACTTCAAAAACAAACCAAACAAGCAGACCAAGAAATATATTCTAGGAATATAAATTAACGCTGAACATTACACAAACAAAAACGGCAGAGAAGCCGTCTAGCTAATCTGCCGCTACAAGCCCAATATTAAGGCATTTATTCTTCAGTTTGTACAGGCTCTGGCCTATCTACCAACTCGACGTAAGCCATAGGTGCGTCATCACCAGGCCGAAATCCGCACTTAATAATCCTCAAATACCCACCGTTTCTGGATTGATACCTTGGACCAAGCTCGTTAAATAATTTCGTCACAACATCTCTATCACGCAACTTAGAGAACGCCTGACGACGTTTCGCGACAGAGTCGTTTTTAGATAATGTAATCAAAGGCTCGGCGATCACGCGCAACTCTTTTGCTTTTGGTAACGTAGTCTTGATTAACTCGTGTCTAAACAAAGAGCAAGCCATGTTGCTAAATAGCGCTTTTCTGTGGCTACTATTTTTATTTAACTGTCTTCCAGATTTACGGTGTCTCATTTTTCAAATGCCTTATATTCAAATTCCAGCTTGCGATTGATCAGCCAGATTTTCAGGTGGCCAGTTTTCCAAGCGCATACCCAATGACAGACCTTTAATTGCAAGAATATCTTTAATTTCCGTTAACGACTTCTTACCCAGATTAGGTGTCCTCAACAACTCCACTTCGGTCCGCTGAATCAGATCGCCGATATAGAAAATGTTTTCCGCCTTTAGGCAGTTGGCAGAACGAACCGTCAACTCCAAATCATCTACAGGACGTAGCAAGACTGGATCGAACGACTCTTCCTCAATTGCCACCTCCTCATGTATCTGTTCGTTAACTTTTTCAAAATCTACGAACACAGATAACTGGTCATGAAGAATCGAAGCGGCCAATTTGATCGCCTGCTCAGGATCAACCGTACCATTTGTCTCCAATTCTATAACGAGCCTATCCAGATTAGTGCGTTGCTCGACACGAGTGCTTTCTACATGATAAGCGACCTTTACTATAGGACTAAACGCGGCATCGACCATTAACACACCGACCGGCGCGTCGTCATTCATCTCTTTCCTCAGACTGGCAGGAACATAACCCCGACCTCTCTCGACCTTAATCTTGATGTTGAGTGAGCAGTCTTGATTGTTGATGTTTGCGATTATCAGATCCGGGTTTACTAACTCCACATTATGGGGTAGTTCAATATCCCGAGCAGTTACGACACCAACACCCGATTTAGCCAGCGTGAGAGTCACTTCATCCTTAGAATGAACGACGACAGCAAGTTTCTTAAGGTTCAGTATGATGTCTATGACATCTTCTTGAACACCTTCTATCGTGGTGAATTCATGCAACACGCCTTCGATAGAAATTTCTGTAACTGCGCAACCTGGAATTGAAGACAGCATGACCCGCCTCAAAGCATTGCCTAAAGAATGCCCGAAGCCGCGCTCCAGAGGCTCGATAACGATTCTCGAGTGGTTGGCCGATTCGTTAATCACCTCGACAAGTCTAGGCTTAAGTAGGCCAACAATAGAACTCTGCATAATTTAAATCCTGGACTTATTTATTACTTAGAATAAAGCTCAACAACCAGCTGCTCGTTGATGTCAGAGCCTAAATCCACGCGATCAGGCACAGACTTGAATGTTCCACTCATCTCTTTGGAATTAACTTCTACCCAAACTGGAAAGCCATACTGCTCGGCAACAACCAGCGAGTCTTTAATACGTTGTTGGCTCTTAGCTTTTTCTCTAACCTTAATTACATCGCCTGCAGCGACTTGGTATGAAGGTATATTAATTAACCTATCGTTTACCAAAATCGCTTTGTGAGATACCAACTGCCTTGCTTCCGCCCGGGTAGCAGCGTAGCCCATACGGTAAACGACGTTGTCCAATCGAGACTCTAAAAAATCAAGCAAATTTTGACCAGTAGCGCCTTTTTGTAGGTCAGCAGCTTTGTAATAGTTCCGGAATTGCTTTTCCAAAACCCCGTATATGCGGCGCAAGCGCTGTTTGGCGCGGAGCTGCATAGCATAATCAGAATTCCTTGTACGCTTAGCGCCATGTTGACCAGGTCTTTGTTCTAATTTACATTTGCTTTCCAGAGATTTACCTCTGCTTTTCAAAAATAAATCAGTACCTTCCCTACGACTCAGCTTGCAAGCAGGACCAAGATATCTTGCCATTAAATTTACTCCACTATCCTAAACACGACGTTTTTTGGGTGGACGGCAACCATTATGAGGTATGGGAGTAACGTCCACGATATTTGAAATTTTGAACCCCATACTGTTCAAAGAGCGAACAGCAGATTCCCTACCAGGGCCGGGGCCCTTAATCATAACATCCAGATTTTTCATACCGTATTCCTGAGCTACCGCTCCTGCTTTCTCAGCAGCCACCTGCGCTGCGAAAGGTGTGCTTTTGCGTGAGCCACGGAAACCGGATCCACCAGATGTAGCCCAAGATAACGCGTTACCTTTTCTGTCTGTAATAGTAACGATTGTATTGTTAAAGGAAGCGTGGACATGAACGATACCGTCCGCTACTTCTTTCTTAATACGCTTTTTAACTCGATTCTGGGTTGCCATCAAAAATGCCTATCTAGATGTATTTATTTAGTAACTGACTTGCGCGGACCTTTACGAGTCCGAGCATTTGTTCTGGTTCTTTGTCCTCTCAATGGCAAACCACGGCGATGCCTGATACCACGATAACAACCCAGATCCATTAATCTTTTAATATTCATTGAGACTTCTCTGCGAAGATCACCTTCTACAGTCATCGCAGAAATAACCTTACGTATAGATTCAACTTGATCCTCAGAAAGGTCTCGAATCTTGACGGTTGGCTGAACCCCAACTTCATCGCAGATATTTCTAGCAGTTTGTCTGCCAATTCCATAGATAGCAGTCAACGCTATCTCCGCATGCTTATGGTCAGCCACGTTTATACCGGCAATACGAGCCATTCAGATACTCCAAAAACAGTACTATAAGGTTAAACAGGGGATTATATCACCCTGCAAAATAAATCACAAAAACAAGTTAGCCTTGACGCTGTTTGTGTCTGCCATCTTTACAGATAACTCGCACAACGCCGTTTCTTTTAATTACTTTACAACTTTTGCATATGGCTTTTATTGAAGCTCGTACTTTCACGGCAAACTCCTGGAAATTTTAAGATTTTTTCAAATTGGCTTTTTTCATCAAGCCTTCGTATTGCTGCGACATTAAATGCGTCTGCATTTGCGAAATAAAGTCCATCACAACAACCACAATGATAAGCAAAGATGTGCCACCAAAAGAAAAGGGCACATTCCAATAGACGATCAGAAACTCAGGCAACAAACATATCAATGTGATGTAAACAGCACCTATCAAAGTGAGCCGCGTCATTACCTTATCGATATAACTGGTAGTGTGAGCCCCCGGCCTAATTCCAGGCAAATAAGCACCTGATTTCTTAAGGTTTTCCGCGGTTTCCTTTGAATTGAAAACCAGAGCGGTATAAAAGAAACAAAAGAACACAATAGCCAACGCATAGCATAGAACGTACACAGGCTGACCGGGAGAAAGCACCGACGAAATATCCTGAAGCCAAGAAAAGCCATCAACATTCCCGAACCATCCTGCTATTGTCGCGGGAAATAAAATAATGCTTGATGCAAAAATGGGCGGTATAACGCCTGCCATATTCAACTTAAGCGGCAAAAAGGAACTTTGCCCTGAATAGACCTTGTTGCCTTGCTGCCTTTTTGGATAATTAATGGTTATCCGTCTTTGCCCTCTTTCAACAAAAACAACAACACCCGTTACAACTATCGACAAAGCGAACAACACAACAATAAACGCCCCATTCATTTCACCAGTACGTGCAAGCTCTAGGGTTCCGCCAATTGCGGAAGGCAATCCAGATACGATACCGGCAAATATAATTAGCGATATACCATTGCCTATCCCCCTTTCCGTAACCTGCTCCCCAAGCCACATTAAGAATATCGTACCGGTGACTAAAGTAATCGTTGTTATAAGAACGAAACTAATACCAGGCTGGATAACAACAGCTAGACCACCCGCAGTTTGGTTTTGCAAGGCTACCGAGATGCCTATCGATTGAAACATCGCCAAAACGACGGTGCCATAGCGAGTGTACTGAGAAATTTTTCTACGCCCGGACTCACCTTCTTTTTTTAGCTGCTCCATAGCAGGTATGACAATAGTCATAAGCTGCATAATAATAGACGCTGAGATGTATGGCATTATACCCAGCGCAAACAGGCTCAAACGCATCAACGCACCACCCGAAAACATGTTAAACATGTTTAAGATAGAACCCGACTGCTGCTCAAACATTATTGATAACGCTTTTGGATCTATCCCCGGAACGGGGATATGAGCGCCAATTCTGTATACGACAAATGCGCCTAAAACAAACAACAATCTTGACTTGAGCTCACCAAACCGAAATGTGCCTGCAGCAACATCAACTCCTTTAGCACTCACTTAAGCCTCGACTTTGCCACCAGCAGCTTCAATAGTTAACTTTGCACCAGCCGTAACGCCAAGTCCTTTTAAAACCAAAGACCGAGTAACTGTTCCAGTATTCACTACTTTAACTTGTTTTGAAAATACCGGGATAATGTTCTCACTGATCAGTAATTGAATATCTACAACATCAGCCTGAAGAGCATCAATTTCAGCCAAACGAACCTCGGCAGTAAATTTCTTTGTTCTGGAGGTAAAGCCAACCTTTGGAAGTCTACGCTGCAAAGGCATCTGACCGCCCTCAAAGCCCACTTTATGAAACCCCCCGGAACGGGCCTTTTGACCTTTATGACCTCTACCGCAGGTTTTACCATCAGTAGATCCTATACCACGCCCGACGCGCTTTGCCTTTTTTCTGGCGCCGCATGCAGATTGTATTGTGTTCAGATACATTAAACTTCCTCAACCTTTAGCATATATGCGATTTTATTGATCATCCCGCGATTTTCAGGCGTGTCGATAACCTCAACGACCTGCCGGATTCTGCTCAGCCCCAATCCTTTTAAACACTGCTGATGACTTTTTAAGCGGCCATTTTTACTTTTAGTCATCATTACGCTTAATTTTTTGCCACTCATATCGTTTTACCCTGTTATTTGATCAACAGATAAACCGCGCTTCGCTGCGATTTTCTTAGCGTCATGCATTGCGGTTAAACCGTTAATTGTCGCGCGCACAACATTAATCGGGTTACTCGTACCGATACATTTAGCCAGTACATTATGCACTCCGACGACCTCGAATACGGCGCGCATAGCACCGCCGGCAATGATTCCGGTACCTTCTGAAGCCGGTTGCATGTAGACCTTAGCCGCACCAGTGTTAGACATAATTGAATATTGTAGCGTACCTTCTTTCAACGCTACTTTGCGCATGTTCTTTCTAGCCTGCTCAAGCGACTTTTGAATCGCTACAGGCACTTCTCTTGCTTTTGAAACGCCATAACCAACACGCCCGTCGCCGTCACCGACGACCGTAAGCGCAGCAAAACCAAAAACTCGACCGCCTTTAACTACTTTTGCAACACGTCTTACCGAAACCAATTTTTCCTGTAATCCGTCTGTACTACCTTGAGATGGTGCTGTTGCCATGCTATTCCCCTAAAACTTCAAGCCAGCTTCACGTGCAGCGTCGGCTAACGCCTTTACGCGGCCATGATATTTAAAACCAGAGCGGTCAAATGCGACCTCAGTTACACCAGCCGCAATCGCTCTTTCAGCAACGATACGCCCTACCTCAGTAGCAGCTTTAATATTACTTGTATTACTCAAACCCGCCTTTACGTCAGGTTGTAGTGTAGACGCTGCCGCGAGGGTAGCCGTACCATCAACACTGAGAACCTGCGCGTAAATATGCTGGGAAGTTCTATGTATGGTAAGTCTATTTACATTTAATTTTTTGATTTTGCAGCGTAATCTCAACGCTCTTTTTAATCTCGATGACTTCTTATCCATCACTTCACCTATTTCTTTTTGGCTTCTTTTCTAGCCACGTATTCGTCAGCTATTCTCACACCCTTCCCTTTGTAAGGCTCGGGCGGGCGAAAAGCTCTGATTTCAGATGCGACTTGGCCGACTTTCTGCTTATCACTGCTCTTCACATGCAACTCAGTTTGCGTTGGCGCTTCAACGGTAACGCCTTCGGGAATTAAATATTCGACAGGGTTTGAATAACCCAAGGATAGAGTTAAAAGATTGTCTTTAACTTGCGCCCTATAGCCGACCCCAACCAACAACATCTTTTTGACGAATCCCTCGGAGACGCCTTTTACCATATTGTTAATTGACGCCCTAGCTGTACCTGCGTGGGCCTTAGCACCTTTTACACTATCGTCCCATTTGATTCTGATTACGTTAGATTCGATTTCAAGATCAACTGCGTCGCACAGATCAAACGCAAGCCGACCAAGTTTACCGTTAACTATCATTTGCTTGCCGTCAACTCTTACATCAACGCCTGACGGCAAAGTTATAGGCGCATTAGCTACTCTAGACATGATATACCTCTTTAATTAACAGACAGTGCAAATGACTTCGCCGCCGTGCCCTATAGCACGCGCAGCGCGATCAGTCATCACACCATTAGAGGTTGAAACTATGGCTATGCCTAGACCACCTAGCACTTTCGGCAACTCGTCTTTAGACTTGTATATTCTAAGCCCGGGACGGCTAACTCGCTTAACGCTCTCTATAACAGGAACCCCGTTGTAATACTTTAGCTCAACGGTCATTTCTGTATGGCACCCGGTAATTTCGGTTTTAAAGTCAGTAATATATCCCTCTTCTTTCAATACTTTAGCGATAGCCAGCTTTAACTTCGATGAAGGGATTTTTACACTCTTTTTGCCAGCAGATTGACCATTTCTAATTCTGGTTAGCATATCTGCTATTGGATCTGTCATACTCATTTTTCAATTCTCCAAAACTTAAACAGAACTACCAGCTAGCCTTTGATAAACCGGGCACGTCGCCACGCATTGTGGCCTCCCTCAATTTATTTCTACTAAGACCAAATTTTCTGTAGTATCCATGAGGACGCCCTGTCAGATTGCATCTATTACGCAATCTGGACTGACTGGAGTCTCTAGGTAGTTTTTGAAGTTGAACTTGAGCGCTCTCTTTCTCTTCAAAGGAGCTATTCGGAGACCTAATTATCTCTTTTAATTCACTTCTCTTTGCCTGATATTTTTTTATCAAGCCTTCACGCTTTACTTCGCGCGCAATCATTGATTTTTTAGCCATGTCGATACGCCTTAGTTTTTAAATGGAAAATTGAATAATTTCAACAGCGCTAGACCTTCTTCATCTGTTTTAGCGGTTGTTGTGATACAAATATCCATACCACGGAGCGCATCAATCTTGTCATAATCTATTTCAGGGAAAATAATTTGTTCTTTAATCCCCATAGAGTAGTTACCACGACCATCGAAACTCTTGGAACTCATGCCTCTAAAATCGCGTATTCTAGGTATTGAGATCGTAATTAACCTATCCAGAAATTCATACATTTTATCGGCACGTAAAGTAACCTTACAACCGATTGGCATGTCGTCGCGAATCTTAAACCCAGCAATTGATTTTCTAGCCAATGTAATGACTGCCTTTTGTCCTGATATTTTTTCCATATCAGAAACAGCGGACTGCAGGACCTTTTTGTCTGCAATAGCCCCGCCAACGCCCATATTAAGCGTTATTTTGGTGAGCTTAGGGACTTGCATTATTGTTTTGTAGCCAAATTGCTCCTGCAGAGCAGGAACAATTTCGGTTTTATATTTACTTTGTAGTCTAGCCATAGCCTTATTACCTTAGAGACCAACGTTTTCGTTCGTAGATTTAAAAAATCTGACTTTTTTTCCATCATCAAGAATTCTAAAACCCACTCTGTCGCCTTTTTTTGTTTTTGGATTAAATAAAGCAACATTCGAAATGTCAATTGGCATGTTTTTATCAACAATACCACCAGAAACACCGAGATTTGGATTACCTCGCTGATGCTTCTTAACTAAGTTAATACCTTCGACTAATATCTTGTGATCTTCAAGCACCTTACTAACTTTCCCTAGCTTGCCTTTATCTTTTCCAACTATTACGATGACTTCATCGCCTTGCTTAATCTTTTGCATCTTTGGACCTCTACAATACTTCTGGCGCTAGAGAGATAATCTTCATGAATTTATCGCCTCTTAATTCACGAGTAACCGGCCCAAAGATACGAGTACCAATTGGTTGTAGTTGGTTATTTAAAATTACGGCGGCATTACCGTCAAAGCGTATAACCGAACCATCGGCCCTACGAACACCTTTACGAGTTCTTACAACCAAGGCATTATATACATCGCCTTTTTTAACCCTAGTGCGCGGCATTGCGTCTTTGACGCTCACCTTGATGATGTCGCCAATGCCAGCGTAGCGGCGGTGCGAACCTCCAAGGACCTTGATACACATGACCTTTTTTGCGCCACTGTTATCGGCGACGTCAAGGCTAGTTTGCATCTGAATCATTTTTAAAATCCCAACTAAAATTATTGATTATCTATTGGCAGCTTCTAAGACTTCCAACAGCTTGAATGCCTTATTCTTAGAAACAGGACGACACGAGGTAATAGAAACCACATCGCCTTCTTGGCATATATTGTTTTCGTCGTGAACGAGAAGCTTAGTGGATCGCTTTATATACTTTCCGTACACAGGGTGCTTAACCAGGCGCTCTACCAAAACCGAAGCAGTCTTATCCATTTTATTACTAACAACACGACCAGTTACTTTACGTACAGTATCTAGATTTTCGCTCATATCTATACTCTTGCCATTTCACTTAGAATAGTACTAATGCGGGCAATGTCTCGCCTCACCTGCTTAATTTGACTCGACTTGCTAAGCTGTCCAGTTCCCTTTTGCATTCTCAAATTGAACTGTTCGCGAGACAACTCCAAAAGATTGGAATTCAACTCTTCTTTTGTTTTGCTTCTTAAATCTTTCGCTTTCATTACATTATTGTCCGTGTAGAGAACGTAGTTTTCACCGGCAGCTTAGCAGCGGCCAGTTCAAAGGCCTCTCGCGCTAATTCCTCGGAAACACCCTCAATTTCAAACAGCATCGTGCCGGGTTTGATCTGAGCAACCCAGTATTCTACACTACCTTTACCTTTACCCATACGAACTTCTAATGGTTTTTTCGTAATAGGTTTATCTGGAAAAATTCTGATCCAAATTTTCCCACCCCGTTTCACGTGACGACTAATAGCTCTCCTCGCGGCCTCAATTTGCCGGGCGGTCATTCTACCACGGCTAACTGACTTCAAACCATACTCCCCGAAGCTCACTGACGAACCACGCAATGCCGTACCGTTATTTCTACCGGTATGTTGTTTGCGAAATTTTGTTCTTTTTGGCTGAAGCATCTCTTATATACCCCTTCAACTATTTTTTTGAGTCGGCGTTTAATGATGCTGCATGAGCATCCATATCAAATACCTCACCCTTAAATATCCAAACCTTAATACCGATAATTCCGTAAGTGGTTTTCGCTTCAGCTGTTCCGTAATCAATATCAGCCCGCAACGTATGAAGCGGCACACGACCTTCGCGATACCATTCCGTTCTGGCAATTTCAGCTCCATTTAGCCTGCCAGCAACAGTGATTTTTATGCCTTCAGCGCCTAAACGCATGGTGTTCGTCACAGCTCGCTTCATCGCTCGGCGGTACATGATCCGCTTTTCTAACTGTTGAGCTATGCTTTCTGCGACTAAATACGCATCAAGCTCTGGCTTACGAATCTCTTCGACGTTTAATTGGACAGGAACCCCCATCATCGCGGATATGCTCTGCCTTAACACATCGATATCCTCGCCTTTTTTACCTATCACAATCCCAGGACGAGCGGTGTGCACAGTAATATTGGCATTATTCGCAGGGCGATTTATTTGCACCCTGCTAACAGATGCGTGAGCTAACTTTTGTTTGATATATTCTCTAACCTTCAAATCCTGCAATAGAAATACAGGGTAATTCTGGCTATTTGCATACCATCTCGAAGTCCAATCTTTTACTATCCCGAGACGAATCCCAGTGGGATGTACCTTTTGTCCCATTTGCTACCTCTATTTCTCTGCTACTTTAATTGTTATGTGACAAGTTCTTTTTAGGATGTGATTTGCACGTCCTTTCGCCCTTGCGCTAACTCTCTTTAACGTTCTGCCTTCATTAACGAATACAGTCGAAACCTTTAATTCGTCAACGTCCGCACTTTCGTTATGTTCCGCGTTAGCTATTGCCGACTCTAGAACTTTTTTGATTATCGCAGCAGCTTTCTTAGAGCTGAAACTAAGCAAATTCAATGCTTTTTCAACAGGTAACCCGCGTATTTGATCCCCCACAAGCCTTGCTTTTTGCGCAGAAAGAGGAGCATTACTTAATTTAGCCGAAACTTCCACATTCACTCCTTATCTTGATTTCTTGTCTGCTATATGGCCTTTATAAGTCCTTGTAGGTGAAAACTCACCCAGCTTATGCCCGACCATATTTTCTGAAATCAATACCGGCACATGCTGCTTCCCATTATGTACCGCAATAGTCAATCCCAGCATATCAGGGCTGATCATTGACCTTCTAGACCAGGTTTTAATCGGTTTCCTATTATTCGCTCTCACCGCTTCTTCGATTTTTTTAAGCAAGTGATGATCTATAAATGGACCTTTTTTAATTGAACGTGGCACGTCAAATACCTCTTATTTTTGCTTACGGCGTCTGACAATCATATTATCAGTACGTTTGTTTTTTCGAGTTTTATAGCCTTTTGTTGGCGTTCCCCAAGGAGAAACAGGGTGTCTTCCACCCGAGGTTCTGCCTTCACCACCACCATGAGGATGATCTACGGGGTTCATCGCCACACCTCTAACAGTAGGTCTAACACCGCGCCATCTTTTCGCACCTGCTTTTCCTAACGAAATAAGATTGTGCTCAGAGTTTGAGACCTCACCAACTACGCCTTTACAATCTGACGGAACTTTTCTCATCTCTCCAGAGCGTAGCCGGATAGTGACGTATGCGCCGTCTTTAGCAACCAATTGAACAGAGGTTCCTGCGCTTCTAGCTATTTGTGCGCCTTTTCCTGGCTTTAGCTCGATACAATGAATTGTGGTACCCAAAGGCATATTTCGCAGAGGCATACAGTTGCCAGGTTTAACCGGCGTTGTTTCCCCACTCAATATCTCTTGACCAACCTCTATCCCTTTTGGGGCGATTATGTATTTGCGCTCACCATCTTTAAAAAGAATCAGCGCTATATTCGCAGTTCGGTTAGGATCGTACTCAATGCGCTCTACCAATGCGGGGATATCAGTTTTGTCGCGTTTAAAGTCTACTATCCGGTAGAATTTTTTGTGTCCACCACCAATATGTCGAGTGGTTATCCTACCGAGATTATTACGACCGCCAGTGTTGCTTTTTTTGTCAAGTAGTTGCGCAAATGGCTTACCCTTATGCAAATCATTATTTTGTACACGCACTACAAACCGAGAACCCGGAGATGTCGGTTTTGATTTTAGAATAGCCATGCTCTTCTACCGCTCCTTATTTGCTTTAAAGTATTATGCTGTCGCTAATTCAATGTTATGACCAGGCTGAAGCTTAACATAAGCTTTTTTCCAGTCGGATCGCTTACCCAATGTTCGTCCGAATCGTTTTACTTTTCCTTTAACATTCAGAACACGAACGGCAGCTACTTCAACACCAAACATCAGTTCAACAGCATTTTTAATCTGCAATTTTGTTGCAGATTTTTTAACTTTGAATACAAACTGATTACTTTGGTCCGCAGCGTTGGAACTTTTCTCCGACACAATTGGCGCATGCAAAACACTTGCTAATTTGATCTGCTCAATACTCATGCCAAACGCTCCTCAATCTGTTTCAGCGCTGTTGCTGTCGCAATTACCTTATCCGCGGACACCAAAGACACTGGATCCACACTACTTGGAGTGACTACCGCTATATAAGGTATATTTCTAGCCGCTAGAATTAAATTCTCATTTAAGTCGTCCGCCACCACTAACAACCTTTTTGCATCGATACCCTTAATCTTGCTCAAAAAGTCTTTTGTTTTTGGTGTTGCCGGCGTTATGTCGTTGCATACAGCTAATCTACCCTGTCTCAACAATTCAGAAAAAATAGATCTAATACCAACCTTGTACATTTTTTTGTTCAACTTCTGATCAAAAGATCTTGGTTGAGCTGCGAACGCGACACCACCTGTACGCCATACCGGGCTTCTGGTTGTTCCAGCTCGCGCACGACCTGTACCTTTTTGACGGAACGGCTTAGCACCGCCGCCACTCACCGCAGCACGATTCTTTTGGCCTTTAGTACCCGATCTTGCTGCTGAAAGATATTTGGTTACCAGCTGATGCACTAGGGTTTCATTAAAATCCTGTCCGAACACTAATTCGGAGACATCCAGCGCCTGTGCAGAATCTTGATTATTGATTGCAGGTATTTGCAAAGTCATAAATTAACCTTTATTTAACATTTTAACTGCAGGTGTGATAACCACATCACCACCCTTGGCACCAGGCACAGCGCCTCTGACTAAAATCAGGTTCCTTTCAGCATCTACAGCATGTATAGTCAAATTCTGTATTGTTGTTTTAACAGCGCCCATATGTCCGCACATCTTTTTGCCTTTAAACACACGACCGGGTGTTTGGTTCATACCGCTGGAACCAGGAACCCGATGGGAGCGTGAGTTACCGTGCGTCGCGTCTTGCGTTCTGAAGTTATGGCGTTTGACTGTACCGGCAAAACCTTTACCAATACTTGTACCGGACACATCAACAACCTGCCCAGCTTCGAACACGTTAACACTCAACTCCGCACCAGCAGAAAACTCGGATGCTTCGCTCTCGCTCAGCCTGAATTCCCACAAGCCACGCCCAGCGGTCACATTGGCAGATGCGTAATGCCCAGCCATTGCTTTGTTGACTTTTGAAGACTTCACATCACCCGCCGCCACCTGAATAGCGCGATAACCATCAGTTTCAACGCTCTTTACCTGTATAACTCTGTTGGAGTCAATGTGAAGCACGGTAACAGGTACCGAAGAGCCATCTTCGCAAAATATTCTGGTCATACCACATTTACGACCAATAAGACCTATTGACATCTGCCAATCCCTCTAAATTATTACTTGCTGCTATTTAAGCTTAATTTGAACATCGACCCCAGCCGCCAGATCCAACTTCATCAAGGCGTCAACAGTCTTATCGGTTGGCTCAACGATATCAAGCAACCTCTTGTAAGTTCTCAGTTCATATTGATCACGCGCATCTTTGTTAACATGCGGTGAAATCAATACAGTAAAACGTTCTTTTCTAGTAGGCAAAGGAATGGGGCCCTTTACTTGGGCGCCCGTTCGCTTCGCTGTTTCTACTATCTCACCCGCCGACTGATCAATCAATTTATGATCAAAGGCTTTTAATTGGATTCTGATAGTTTGATTAGCCATCTTGATTACTCGATAATAGAAGCAACAACACCCGCACCCACGGTGCGACCACCTTCGCGAATCGCAAAACGCAAGCCGTCCTCCATCGCAATCGGTGAGATAAGTTTTACGGTAACGGCGATGTTATCACCAGGCATAACCATTTCCACGCCTTCTGGCAAATCTACCGCACCGGTTACATCGGTCGTTCTGAAGTAGAACTGCGGACGGTAGCCATTAAAGAATGGAGTATGACGACCACCCTCTTCTTTAGACAGCACATATATTAATAAGTTTTACGGTAACGGCGATGTTATCGCCAGGCATTACCATTTCCACGCCTTCTGGCAAATCTACCGCACCGGTTACGTCGGTCGTTCTGAAGTAGAACTGCGGACGGTAGCCATTAAAAAATGGAGTATGACGACCACCCTCTTCTTTAGACAGCACATATATTTCTGCTTTAAAGTGGGCATGTGGCTTGATGGTATTCACATGCGCCAATACTTGACCACGCTCCACGTCTTCTCTTTTAGTACCACGCAACAGTACACCGACGTTATCGCCCGCTTGACCTTGGTCGAGCAGTTTGCGGAACATTTCCACACCTGTGCAGGTCGTTTGAACTGTATCTTTGATGCCGACGATCTCGACGGCTTCGCCAACTTTGATGATACCCCGCTCAACACGTCCGGTTACTACGGTACCGCGACCTGAAATTGAGAACACGTCTTCGATAGGCATCAAGAATTTGCCGTCGATCGCGCGTTCTGGCTCGGGAATGTAACTGTCCAACGCTTCAACCAAGCGAACTACGGATTGTACACCAATTTCGCTTTGCTCGCCTTCTAAAGCTTTCAATGCGGAACCAACGATAATAGGAGTGTCGTCACCTGGAAATTCGTATTGATTCAACAGCTCGCGAATTTCCATTTCAACCAGTTCAATCAACTCAGCGTCATCTACCATATCGGCCTTGTTCAAGAACACAACAATGTAAGGCACACCGACTTGACGTGACAACAGAATGTGCTCGCGCGTTTGCGGCATAGGACCGTCCGCAGCAGAGCAAACCAAAATCGCGCCGTCCATTTGGGCAGCACCGGTAATCATGTTTTTAACGTAGTCAGCGTGACCAGGGCTGTCAACGTGGGCATAGTGGCGGTTGGCTGATTCGTACTCTACGTGTGACGTAGAAATGGTTATACCGCGCGCACGTTCTTCCGGGGCATTGTCGATTTGATCAAAAGCCTTAACTTCGCCGCCTTGCAGCTCCGCCATGACTTTTGTTAATGCCGCTGTCAATGTGGTTTTACCGTGGTCAACGTGACCAATGGTGCCTACGTTTACGTGCGGTTTCTTTCTTTCAAATTTTTCTTTAGCCATGATTCAATACCTGATATGTAAAAAATTTAAGATACTTTTCTAATAATCGCTTCCGCAATGCTTGCAGGTGCTTCGTTATATCTTTCAAACTGCATACTGTACGTTGCTCTGCCCTGAGTCGCCGACCTAAGATCCGTGGCATAACCGAACATTTCGGCAAGAGGGACTTCGCACTCTATTACCTTTCCGGCCGGAACATCTTCCATTCCGTGAATGACACCTCTCCGTCGATTAATGTCACCCACTACCTCACCCATATAATCCTCGGGTGTTACCACCTCGACTTTCATAATAGGTTCAAGCAACGCAGGATTTGCAGTCTTAGCCCCATCCCTGAAACACATAGATCCTGCTATCTTGAAAGCCATTTCATTCGAATCGACATCATGATATGAACCATCGAATAAACTAACCTTTACATCAACAACCGGAAAACCTGCCAAAACGCCATTTTCCATTTGCTCTTGCACACCCTTGTCTATGGCCGGGATATACTCCTTGGGAATAGCACCGCCAACCAACTCACTCACAAATTCATAACCAGTGCCCGGCTCTTTTGGCTCCAACCGGAGCCATACATGCCCGTATTGACCCTTGCCTCCAGATTGCCTGATGAATTTTCCTTCGCATTCCACAGCACGCTTTATAGTTTCCCTATAAGCAACTTGGGGAGCCCCAACATTTGCGGCAACATTAAACTCTCTTCTCATCCGGTCAACGATAATTTCAAGATGCAATTCGCCCATTCCTGAAATTATTGTCTGACCCGACTCAGGGTCGCTACCCACTCTAAAGGACGGATCTTCTTGCGCAAGCTTAGCTAGCGCAGCGCCCATTTTATCTTGATCAGCTTTTGTCCTAGGCTCAACAGCAACAGCAATTACAGGCTCAGGAAACTCCATTTTCTCAAGCAGAATTGGCTTTTCAATATCACAAAGAGTATCACCAGTGGTGACGTCTTTCAGCCCGATCAGCGCAGCGATCTCGCCGGCCCTCACCTCATTGATTTCGACGCGACTATTGGCGTGCATCTGAACAATGCGTCCAATTCTTTCTTTTTTACCTTTACCGACATTTAAAACCGCATCTCCAGACTTTACCAAACCGGAGTAAACCCTAAAAAATGTCAAGGTCCCAACAAATGGGTCAGTGGCTATTTTAAATGCTAACGCTGAGAAGGACTCATCATCAGAAGCACCACGAGTCGAACTAATGCCAGCATCTGACAGACCTTCTACGGGCTTTATATCGAGAGGGGATGGCAAAAAATCAATCACACCATCAAGAACACACTGCACACCTTTGTTCTTAAAGGCCGACCCACAATAAGCCGGAACCAACTTATTCTGCAGAACCTGCGCCCTTATACCCAGTTTTATTTCTTCGTTTGTCAAAACACCTTTTTCAAGATATTTATCCATTAATTCTTCGGACGCATCTGCAGCAGCTTCAATTATACGCTCGCGCCAATTTACAGCAGATTCTTCCATTTCTGCTGGAATTTCCGTTTCCGTAAAACTCACACCCATGTTGGCATCTTCCCAATAGATTGCCTTCATTTTCAGCAAATCTATAATGCCTTTAAAGCTCTCCTCCGCCCCAATCGGCAATTGCATTGGAATTACATTGCTACCAAGCCGAGATTTAATTTGCTCAACGACGCGCAAAAAATTTGCGCCGGAACGATCCATCTTGTTTACAAATGCCAGCCTTGGCACATGGTATTTGTTTGCCTGGCGCCAGACCGTTTCCGACTGAGGCTCCACCCCACCCACCGCACAAAAAACAGCGCACGCACCATCCAAAACACGCAAAGACCGCTCCACCTCTATAGTGAAATCGACGTGCCCAGGCGTATCTATAATATTAATTCGATGCTCCGGGTATTGCTTTTCCATTCCCAACCAGAAGCACGTAGTCGCAGCAGAAGTGATTGTTATACCCCTCTCCTGCTCTTGCTCCATCCAATCCATTGTCGCAGCACCATCATGGACCTCGCCCATCTTGTGCGAAACCCCGGTGTAAAACAGTATCCGCTCGGTCGTAGTTGTTTTTCCGGCATCTATATGCGCCATAATGCCTATATTACGATAACGCTCTATAGGCGTCTTACGAGCCACAACAACTACCCTGCTTAACTTTTCTTACCAGCGATAATGAGCAAACGCTTTATTAGCTTCAGCCATTCTATGCGTGTCTTCGCGTTTCTTTGCAGCGGCGCCTCGACCCTCAGAGGCGTCCAACAACTCACCCGCCAACTTAGCCGCCATGGTTCTTTCGTTACGCTTACGCGCCGCATCAATCAACCAGCGCATCGACAGCGCCAACCTTCTGGCAGGACGCACTTCGACAGGCACCTGATAAGTAGCACCACCAACCCGGCGCGACTTAACCTCAACGCGCGGCTGAACGTTTTCCAATGCTTTTGCAACCAAATCTAAAGATTCTTTATGACCTTTACCTTCGATAACATCCAAAGCACCGTAAACAATTTTCTCAGCGACAGACTTCTTACCATCCTCCATAATCATGTTCATGAATTTTGACAGCATATCGCTACCAAAACGCGGATCTGGATTAATGACTCTTTTTGCAGCAACTCTTCTTCTTGACATCTGTTATCAACCTTTATTTCTTAGGTCTTTTCGCGCCATATTTGGAGCGACCACATTTTCTATCCTTAACACCAGAAGTATCGAGACTCCCCCGAACCACGTGATAACGCACACCAGGCAAATCTTTCACACGACCACCCCGAATCAGCACCACAGAGTGCTCCTGAAGATTGTGTCCTTCACCACCGATATAGCTACTTACTTCCGCACCATTGGTCAGCCGCACCCTCGCAACCTTACGCAAAGCTGAGTTCGGCTTTTTCGGGGTTGTAGTGTAAACCCTGGTACAAACCCCGCGCCTTTGCGGACAAGCCTCCAACGCCGGAACGTTAGTCTTTTCTATTTTTTTAGCACGAGGCTTACGGACCAATTGATTGATCGTGGCCATTCTTAACTACTCCAAATATGCAATGTTTAATAAGCAATAAAGGACTCTGCGCGATCACAGATCAATACAGCTCCGCCCAAACCTATTGGCCGATGTGAGCAGAGCATGATACCTTTACAATAGACCTAGGTCAAGCGTTTTTAAAATTCTCTACTCTACATTCAAAGCTTGTTTCAACGCTTCCTCCACATCGACAGCTTCAATGGCCTGACTAGAAGCTTCTGAACCGGAACCAGAGTCCGCCGCCCTTCTCTTACGTCGCTGTTCATGGTAAGCCAAACCAGTACCCGCCGGTATGAGACGACCAACAATGACGTTCTCTTTTAAGCCATTCAAGCTATCGCTGATACCTCTTACCGCCGCATCTGTCAACACCCGAGTCGTCTCTTGGAACGACGCCGCCGAAATAAATGACTCGGTGGCCAACGATGCTTTCGTGATACCCAGCAACAAAGAATCGTAGCTAGCCGGAATCTTACCTTCACGTTCAACTTGGTCGTTCACTGAGTTAATCATGGTACGTTCGACCTGCTCTCCTTTGACGAAATCTGTGTCTCCAGAGGCGGTAATCTCGACTTTTCTGAGCATTTGGCGGATGATTGCCTCAATATGCTTGTCGTTGATTTTTACACCTTGCAGACGATATACATCTTGAATTTCTTTTACCAGGTAGTCGGCCAATTCTTCGATACCGCGCAGTCTTAAAATATCATGAGGGGTCAGCTCACCTTCAGCGATGGTTTCGCCTTTATCAACAAATTCACCCTCGAATACGGTGATATGCCGCCACTTTGGAATTAGGGTTTCGTATTGCTCGCCTTCCGAATCCGTGATGATGACGCGCTGCTTACCCTTAGTTTCTTTACCAAAGGAGACCATACCGGTTGCCTCCGCCAAAATAGCAGGGTCTTTTGTTTTACGCGCTTCAAACAGATCAGCAACCCTTGGCAAACCACCGGTAATATCCCTGGTTTTACTGGATTCTTGCGGAATTCTCGCTAAAACGTCACCAACCTTTACTTCCCCTCCGTCCTTAACCCCAACGATAGCGCCTGCAGGTAAAAAGTATTGAGCTGGAATATCAGTACCCGGCAAATTGATTTGCCCACCTTGCTCATCAAGAAGACGAACCATAGGCCGCAACTCTTTACCGGCTGAGCTTCTTTGCTTAGGATCCGTAACCACTCTCGAGGTTAAGCCAGTGACATCATCTGACTGCTCTTGAACGGTGATCCCGTCCATAAAATCAATCAGCTGAATAAAACCGTCTACTTCGGTGATAACCGGGTGAGTATGCGGATCCCAGTTCACGATAATATCGCCAGCACTGACCGGGCTACCATCACCCACCGACAATACGGCACCGTAAGGAATTTTGTAACGCTCACGCTCACGACCGTAATCATCCATAACCCCAACCTCGCCAGACCGAGATACCGCAACAAGATTGCTCTCTCTGTTCTTAACGGTTTTTAGGTTATTGAGCTTTGCAGTACCGCTGGATTTAACTTGCACGTTGCTAACCGCAGCAGACCGCGAAGCAGCACCACCGATGTGGAAGGTCCGCATTGTCAGCTGAGTACCAGGTTCACCAATTGACTGTGCCGCCACAACGCCCACGGCTTCACCGATGTTAACTAAATGACCGCGCCCTAAATCACGCCCGTAGCATTTGGCACAAACACCTTGCCTCGATTCGCAAGTAATCACAGAGCGCACCAACATCTTGTCAACGCCGTTATCTTCCAGAACCGTGACCAAATTTTCGTCAATCATGGTGCCGGCAGGAATCAGAATATTATTGCCGGCGGGATCGGTTACGTCTATCGCCGCGACTCTTCCCAACACGCGATCAGCCAAAGGCTCAACCACGTCCCCGCCTTCAATAATCGGCATCATGGTCAGACCGTTTTGTGTACCACAATCAGATTCAGCAATCACCAAATCCTGTGCGACGTCGACCAAACGTCGAGTCAAATAACCCGAGTTAGCGGTTTTAAGCGCGGTATCCGCCAAGCCTTTGCGAGCACCGTGGGTTGAAATAAAGTACTGTAATACGTCCAAGCCTTCACGGAAGTTCGCAGTAATCGGCGTCTCAATAATGGAGCCATCCGGTTTAGCCATCAAACCCCGCATACCCGCCAACTGGCGAATCTGTGCGGCGGAACCCCGCGCACCGGACTCGGCCATCATAAAGATGGAGTTGAACGATTTTTGCTTTACATTCTCGCCTTTTGAGTTGACAACTTCGTCTTCACCCAAACCTTCCATCATTACTTTCGCGACCTGATCATTGGCGCGAGACCAAATATCAACGACCTTATTGTAACGCTCACCGTCCGTAACCAAACCGGAGGCGTACTGGTTTTGAATTTCATTAACCTCGGCGTCGGCGGAACGAATGATGTCGGCTTTCTTGACGGGAATTTCCATGTCTTCGATACCGAAAGACACCCCGGAGCGCGTGGCATATTTAAATCCCAGGTACATGATCTTATCTGCCAACATTACGGTTTCTTTGATACCGAGATAGCGGTAGCTATAGTTGATCAGCCGGGAAATATTCTTCTTGGTCATGTCGACGTTGACCAATTCGTAAGGCATACCGTCTGGCACAATACCCCAAACGATTGCGCGCCCTACCGTAGTTTTCTTTCTGCTGACGATGGTTTCGAAGTCGCCTTCCGGAGTTTTCAATTTCTCGGTGACGCGCACTTCAATTTTACTTTGCAATTCAACAGCTTTAGCGTCAAGCGCTAACATTACCTCTGACAAATCGCCAAATACACTACCCTCGCCTACCGCATTAATTTTCTCACGTGTAATGTAATACAAGCCCAAAACTACGTCCTGAGAAGGATTGATTACTGGCTCACCGTTGGCGGGCGATAAAATATTGTTAGTTGCCATCATCAAGGTACGCGCTTCCAACTGCGCCTCAATAGACAACGGAATATGCACGGCCATTTGGTCGCCGTCGAAGTCGGCGTTGAACGCACTACAGACCAAGGGATGCAACTGAATGGCTTTACCTTCGATCAAAATCGGCTCAAATGCTTGAATACCTAATCTATGCAACGTCGGAGCACGGTTTAGTAATACCGGATGCTCACGAATTACTTCTTCAAGAATATCCCATACTTCCGCACCTTCACGTTCCACCATTTTCTTGGCTGCTTTGATCGTCGTCGCTAAGCCACGCAACTGCAATTTGCTGAATATGAAAGGTTTAAACAACTCCAAAGCCATTTTTTTCGGCAAACCGCACTGATGGAGCCTTAATGTCGGCCCCACCACGATAACCGAACGTCCGGAATAATCGACGCGCTTGCCCAACAAGTTCTGCCGGAAACGACCTTGCTTACCTTTGATCATATCGGCCAAAGATTTCAAAGGACGTCTGTTGCTACCGGTGATAGCACGACCGCGGCGACCATTATCCAACAACGCATCGACCGCCTCTTGCAGCATGCGTTTTTCGTTGCGAACGATGATGTCAGGCGCGTTCAAATCCAGCAAGCGTGTTAAGCGATTATTTCTGTTGATTACCCGACGATATAAATCATTCAAATCGGAGGTTGCGAAACGACCGCCATCCAATGGCACCAATGGACGCAACTCGGGTGGCAATACTGGCAAGACCGTCATAATCATCCATTCCGGACGATTATTAGAAGCCAGCAAAGAATCGATAACTTTCAGCCGTTTCGAATATTTTTTGATTTTGGTATCGGAATTCGTCGCGTTGATTTCTTCACGTAGCGTGTTGATTTCTTCTTTTAAATCAATTGATTTGAGCAAATCATAGATCGCCTCGGCACCCATTTTTGCAACGAAATCGTCGCCGTGTTCTTCAACAGCGTTCAAATATTCTTCGTCGGTCAGAAGCTGGCCTTTCTCCAACGGAGACATGCCCGGATCAATCACGACGAATGTTTCAAAATACAACACCCGTTCGATCGAACGCAATGTCATATCCAATAGCAAAGCAATCCGGGAAGGCAGTGATTTCAGAAACCAAATATGCGCCACCGGGCTGGCCAAATCGATATGGCCCATTCGTTCGCGGCGTACTTTAGACAAGGTAACTTCGACGCCGCATTTTTCGCAGATGACGCCGCGATGCTTTAGGCGCTTGTATTTACCGCACAAGCACTCATAGTCGCTGATGGGTCCGAAAATCTTGGCGCAAAACAAGCCGTCACGTTCCGGTTTAAAGGTTCGGTAATTGATTGTCTCAGGCTTTTTCACTTCACCATAAGACCATGAACGAATCATGTCCGGCGAAGCCAATCCAATGCGGATATTGTCAAAATCGTCTGTACGACCTTGACGTTTTAAGAAATTCATTAAATCTTTCAAGAGCTTATCCCCTTTAAATGTTATCCGATATTGTCCAGAATCTATCTCGCAAAGAACAGAATTAGTCTTGTTCCATTTCGATATTCACTGCCAGCGAACGAATCTCTTTCACTAAGACATTGAATGATTCCGGCATGCCGGCTTCCATTGAATGGTTGCCATCGACAATGTTTTTATACATTCTGGTTCTGCCTGTCACGTCATCGGATTTGACCGTCAACATTTCTTGCAATGTGTACGCGGCGCCGTAAGCTTCCAGGGCCCAGACCTCCATCTCACCAAAACGCTGGCCACCGAATTGCGCTTTACCGCCCAACGGTTGCTGCGTTACCAAACTGTAAGGGCCGGTAGAACGCGCATGCATTTTGTCGTCCACCAAGTGATTCAGTTTCAGCATATACATGTAACCCACAGTAACTTCACGCTCAAACGGTTCGCCTGTTAAGCCATCGTACAGTACGGTTTGCCCGTGCTCCGGTAAATCGGCCAAACGCAACATGGTACGAATATCTTCTTCCGAAGCCCCGTCGAAGACCGGGGTCGCCATCGGTACACCGGCAACCAAGTTGACCGCCATCTCTAGAATTTCTTTATCGGTAAACGAATTCAGATCTTCCTTTCGGCCGCTGCAATTGTAAATTTTCTCCATGAAACCACGTATTTCCGCGACTTTTGCTTGAGCTTCCAGCATCTTACCGATCTTGATACCCAAGCCTTTAGATGCCCAACCCAAATGCGTTTCCAACACCTGACCAACGTTCATCCGCGATGGTACGCCAAGAGGATTTAACAAAATGTCGACGGGGTTACCGTCAGCGGTATACGGCATGTCTTCAATCGGCACGATTTGGGAGATAACCCCCTTGTTACCGTGACGGCCGGCCATCTTGTCGCCCGGCTGAATACGTTTTTTAACAGCCAAATAAACTTTGACCATTTTCAACACGCCCGGCGCCAAATCGTCGCCCATGGTGATTTTTTTCTTTTTCTGCTCGAAACGCTCGTCGAACTCTTTACGTTGCTGCTCGACATGCTCGGCAACGGTCTCCAATTGCACGTTGACATCTTCGTCTTGTGTGCGAATTTTCAACAACTCGGAAGGCACCAAGCCATCCAGATAATCAGCGGTAATTTCTTCGCCTTTTTTCAAGCCATTCGGACCCTTTTCGGCTTTTTTACCAGCTAACAAGGTTTTTACCCGAGCAAAAATATCGTGCTCGACGATTTTCAGTTGGTCATCCAAGTCTTTCCGGTAACGCTTGATTTCCGCATCTTCGATTTCCAGGGCTCGCTTGTCCTTTTTCACTCCATCACGAGTGAAAACCTGAACATCAATCACAGTACCGCGCACGTTGCCCGGCACACGTAGCGACGTGTCTTTCACATCGGCTGCTTTTTCGCCGAAGATGGCTCTCAGCAACTTCTCTTCTGGCGTTAATTGCGTTTCACCTTTCGGCGTCACTTTACCCACTAGAATGTCGCCGCCTTTCACTTCCGCACCGACGTATACAATCCCGGATTCATCCAATTTGGATAAGGCTTCTTCACTAACGTTTGGAATGTCCGCGGTAATCTCTTCCGGACTGTGCTTGGTTTCGCGAGCTACGCAGGTTTTTTCTTCGATATGAATAGTCGTAAAGCGATCTTCCTTTACTACTCGCTCAGACACCAAAATGGAGTCTTCGAAGTTATAGCCATTCCAGGGCATGAAGGCTATCAACATGTTTTGACCCAGGGCCAATTCGCCGATGTCGGTCGAAGGGCCGTCCGCCAAAATATCGCCGGCTCTGACGATGTCGCCGAGTTTAACCAGTGGTTTTTGGTTGATACAGGTGTTTTGGTTGGAACGGGTATATTTAATCAAGTTGTAGATATCCACGCCTGGCACACCCGCAACGGTCTCTTCGTCATTCGCACGTACTACGATACGCCCGGCATCAACCGCTTCGATACGACCACCACGAGTTGCTACCACGGTTACACCCGAGTCTTTTGCGACGACACGTTCCATACCTGTACCGACCAAAGGCTTCTCTGCACGCAATGTGGGAACCGCTTGACGTTGCATGTTCGAACCCATCAGCGCCCGGTTCGCGTCGTCATGTTCCAAGAACGGGATGATGGATGCCGCCACGGATACGATCTGCTTGGACGATACGTCCATATATTGCACGGTTTCGGACGAAGCCAAGGTGAATTCGTCTTTGTAACGGCAAGACACCAAGCCTTCAACCAATTTGCCGTTTTCGTCAACCGCCACGCTGGACTGCGCGATAACGTATTCTCCTTCTTCGATTGCGGAAATGTAATCGACCTGATCGGTTACTTTACCGTCGACCACTTTCCGGTACGGAGTTTCCAAGAAGCCGTATTCGTTGGTTCTGGCGTAGACAGACAATGAGTTAATCAAACCAATGTTCGGCCCCTCTGGCGTTTCGATAGGGCAAACTCGACCATAGTGAGTGGTGTGTACGTCACGAACCTCGAATCCAGCGCGCTCTCTGGCTAAACCGCCAGGACCCAGTGCCGAAACCCGACGCTTGTGGGTAACTTGCGATAACGGATTGTTCTGGTCCATAAATTGCGACAACTGGCTGGAACCAAAGAATTCCTTGACTGCCGCAGAAACAGGCTTAGCGTTGATGATTTCCTGCGGCATATAGCCCTCGGAATCCGCCAAGGTCAAACGTTCTCTGACAGCCCGTTCGACTCGAACCAAACCGATGCGGAACTGGTTTTCGATCATTTCGCCAACAGATCGTACACGTCTGTTACCCAAATGGTCGATATCGTCCACGGTACCGTTACCATTTCTGATTTTGATCAGTTCTTTCAAAACATCGATGATGTCTTCTTTGCTTAGCGTGCCCGGGCCTTCGGTTTCTTCACGCCCCAATCGACGATTGAATTTCATCCGGCCAACGGCTGATAGATCGTAACGTTCGTCGGTAAAGAACAGGTTTTCGAATAGGTTTTCCGCAGACTCTACGGTAGGCGGCTCACCAGGACGCATCATTCTGTAGATTTCCACCAATGCCTCCAGGCGATTTGTGGTGGTATCCAAACGCATCGAATTGGAAATGTAAGGTCCTCTATCCAAATCGTTAACATACAATGTATCGATTTCGCGAACACCCGCATCGATCAACTTCTGTAATAAATTGTCGGTGATTTCGTCATTAACACTAGCCAACAGCTCACCGGTGGATGTATCGACAACATTGTGGCCTAGAATTTTTCCGTACAAATAGTCCCTAGGCACTTCGATTTCAGTGACACCGGATTTTTCCAGTTGGCGAACATGTTTGGCAGTAATTCTGCGCCCCTCTTCGATAACAACGTTACCGTCGTGCTTAATATCGAAAACAGCCATTTCACCACGCAACCTATCCGGGATCACGTGAAACATCAATTTTTCGGCGCTCAATGAGAACTTGTTGGTTTCGAAGAAAATTTTGATCATTTCTTCGTTTTCATATCCCAAAGCCCGTAACAAAATAGTCGCCGGAATTTTTCTACGTCTGTCTATACGCACGTAAACAGCGTCTTTATGATCAAATTCGAAATCCAACCATGAGCCGCGATAAGGAATGACTCGGGCATTAAACAACAACTTGCCGGACGAATGGGTTTTACCTTTGTCGTGGTCGTAAAATACACCGGGGGATCTGTGCAACTGCGACACAATGACCCGCTCAGTGCCGTTAATCACGAACGTACCGTTGTCGGTCATCAGAGGCAGTTCACCCATGTAAACTTCCTGCTCTCTAATATCCTTAACGACTTTGGTATTAGCAGGCGCGTCTTTATCATAAATAACTAGACGCACTAAAACACGCAAAGGCGCTGAAAATGTAGCGCCGCGCTGTTGACACTCTCTTACATCGAATGCGGGTTCCCCCAAGCGATATTTAACATACTCCAATACGGCATAGCCGGAATGACTTACTACCGGAAAGACACTGGAGAATGCGGCATGCAGCCCTTGATTGCGCCGTTTATCCGGCTCTATGCCGGACTGCAAAAAATTTGCGTACGAATCAATTTGTGTTGCCAAAAGATAGGGAACTTCCAATACTTCGGAACCCTTCCCAAAATTATTACGGATACGCTTTTTTTCGGTAAAAGAATAGGCCATATTGCTTCTATACCTTCGTCGTCAGAGATTATTTACTACTGTTTTAGAAACAGTAAAAGGCCGACGGCAAAATGCCGTCAGCCCGGTTTGATAGGCTTATGCCTGGTATGCAGTCAAGATGCTTATTTGATTTCGGCAGTTGCGCCAGCTTCTTCAAGCTCTTTTTTCGCCGCTTCGGCTTCGGCTTTGTTGACACCTTCTTTAACAGTAGTAGGTGCGCCTTCAACAGCGTCTTTCGCTTCTTTCAAGCCCAAGCCTGTCAAACCGCGAACAGCTTTAATAACCGCTACTTTGTTTTCGCCGAAACCGGTCAAGATAACATCGAACTCGGTTTGCTCTTCAACAACAGCCGCCGCTACAGGAGCTGCAACCGCTACTGCCGCAGCAGCAGAAACGCCAAACTTTTCTTCCATCGCTGAAATCAGATCAACGATTTCCATCACAGTCATGTTAGAGACTGCTTCCAAGATGTCTTGTTGTGAAATTGCCATTGTATATTCCTCTAAAATTAATGAGTTTTAACTGGTTAACGCGAGATTATGCCGCTTCTTTCTCGTCTCTGATTGCAGCCAGAGTACGTGCGAGTTTCTCAACCGGTGCTTTCATGACCGACATCAGCATGCTGATACCTTGGTCACGGGTTGGCAATCTTGCCAATCTATCCAACTCCGATCCGTCAAAAGCCTGACCACCGATTGCCACTACTTTCGCGATCAGTTTGTTATGGCCCTTGGAGAATTCGCTGATGAGCCGTGCAGCGCAGCCTGGATCTTCCATGGAAAATGCCAGTATTAAAGGACCGACCAGCCCTTCCTGCATACATTCAAACTCAGTCCCAGCGACAGCACGTTTAGCCAGTGTATTTTTGACTACGCGCAAATAAACGCCCGTTTCTCTCGCGGTTTTACGCAGCTCCGTTAATTCGGTAACTGTCAAACCCCGATATTCCGCCGCGATGGCGGAATGGGCTTTAGCGGCGAATTCAGCAACTTCCTCTACGACAACTTTTTTGCTATCTAAATTGAGTGCCACATCTACCTCCGGTACTTTCCGATTATCCATCGGAATCTATGAAACGCATCTTACGATGCCCCTTTCACGGTCCCTTTCACCAGCTTTGCGGCTCCAGCTCCCGTCTGCGTAGGAAAATTAAGCTTTCGCACCTACGGTCTTTGACGGTTGCCGATAACTCGGCAACCCAAAGCCTTACAACTTGTTAAATTCTTAAATGTCGATACTGCCTTGATCGATCCACAAGCCAGGACCCATGGTCGAGGACAATGCAATCTTTTTCAAATAGACGCCTTTGGCAGCCGTCGGTTTAGCTTTTTTAAGATCTGAAATCAAAAACTCCAAATTTTGTTTGAGCGCAGTTTCATCGAAAGATACTTTACCGATAGAGCAATGAATAATGCCTGATTTATCTGTGCGGTATCTGACCTGCCCTGATTTGGCATTTTTAACTGCTGTGACAACGTCAGGCGTCACGGTACCTACTTTCGGGTTTGGCATCAGGCCTCTTGGGCCTAAGATTTGCCCTAATTGGCCCACTACACGCATTGCATCAGGCGAGGCAATTACCACATCAAAGTTCATTTCGCCGCGTTTTACTTGCTCAGCTAAATCGTCCATACCAACGATGTCGGCACCCGCTTCGCGAGCCGCATCCGCATTTGGGCCTTGTGTAAATACAGCAACTCTTACTGTTTTACCGGTACCGTTTGGTAACACGGAAGCGCCACGAACGTTTTGATCAGATTTACGTGGATCAACACCCAAGTTAACACTCACATCCACAGACTCATCAAACTTGCTATTGGCAAACTCTTTCAACAGAGCCACTGCTTCGGCAACCGAATATTGTTTACTTCTAACTACCTTTTCTTTGATAGCCTTTGCTTTCTTAGTTACTTTTGCCATTACACGCCCTCCACGTTCAAGCCCATGCTGCGAGCGCTTCCCGCAATAATTCTTATCGCCGCCTCCAAATTTGCTGCGTTCAAATCTTCCATTTTGGTTTTAGCAATTTCTTCCAGCTGAGCACGCGAAACGGTGCCTACTTTATTAGAATTAGGCTTGCTGCTTCCGCTTTTAATACCCACTGCTTTTTTCAACAAAACCGAAGCAGGTGGCGTCTTGGTAATAAAAGTAAAGCTTTTATCACTATAGACGGTGATAACAACAGGCAAAGGCAGGCCTTTCTCAACTTCTTGAGTTCTTGCATTAAACGCCTTGCAGAACTCCATAATATTGACACCACGCTGACCCAATGCAGGACCAATTGGTGGACTAGGATTAGCCTCGCCTGCTTTAACTTGCAGCTTGATGTACGAATCAATTTTTTTTGCCATTTTATACTCCTAACGGGTGCAAACGCTTTTCAGCTCCCCAACAAACAAAAATCCCGGCCATGCAAATGACAGGGATTCGTAAAAATCTCAAATTGTAGTCTAGACTTTTTCAACCTGTCCAAATTCTAATTCAACCGGCGTAGATCGACCAAAAATAAGAACCGATACGCGCAACCGGCTTTTCTCGTAATTCACTTCTTCTATATTGCCGTTAAAGTCTTTAAATGGGCCATCAGTAATCCGCACAACTTCCCCAACTTCAAACAATACTTTGGGCCGTGGCTTATTCACACCCTCTTCGACACGATTTAATATTGCCATTGCTTCCTTTTCTGAGATTGGTGACGGCCTATCTGATGCCCCGCCTATAAAGCCCAATACCCTAGGAACATTTCTTACTAAATGCCATGTTTCGTCATTCAATTCCATTTGCACAAGCACGTATCCGGGAAAGAATTTCCTTTCACTTTTACGCTGCTGACCCATGCGCATTTCAACAACTTCTTCAGTAGGGACCAGAATTTTTCCAAAAAACTCTTCCAGACCTTCGCGTTTTATACGCTCTTCAAGAGCCTGCTTGACTTTATTTTCAAAATTGGAATACGCATGAACGACATACCAGCGAAGCGACATTATTTAATCCCCTGGCTCATCAAAAGCTGAACACCCCAAAACAAAAACATATCTAGCAACCACAGTATTAAGCCGACTATGAATACCATCAAAAAAACCATCAGCGTAGTACGAACCGCCTCGTCTTTAGTGGGCCACACTATCCTTTTGAATTCTTGCTTGGACTCCAGCATAAAGCCCCATAGACCGCGGCCCTTAGCAGTAGTAAAAGCAACAGCTATAGCAGCCGCTAAAACAGCCACCAAAACTAAAACGCGGTAAAGAAGCTGCAAATCAGAAAAATAATAAAACGCTGATATGCCAACAACAACAAAAACCAAAGATAAAGCCAACTTTACGATGTCCACCACTGAGGAGACCTCTTCTGCCTGTGCGTTCATTTAGTCAACTTGAATTAAATTATGAAGATTTTCTGAATGGCAGGCCAGGAGGGACTCGAACCCCCAACTTGCGGTTTTGGAGACCGCTGCTCTACCAATTGAACTACTGACCTATTCAGAAAATATTTTTTGAATCAAAAACGGCTATTACTCGATAATAGAAGCAACAACACCCGCACCCACGGTGCGACCACCTTCGCGAATCGCAAAACGCAAGCCGTCCTCCATCGCAATCGGTGAGATAAGTTTTACGGTAACGGCGATGTTATCGCCAGGCATTACCATTTCCACGCCTTCTGGCAAATCTACCGCACCGGTTACGTCGGTCGTTCTGAAGTAGAACTGCGGACGGTAGCCATTAAAAAATGGAGTATGACGACCACCCTCTTCTTTAGACAGCACATATATTTCTGCTTTAAAGTG
>NZ_PIZT01000005.1:0-124567 GCF_002834115.1 Methylomonas sp. Kb3
ATCCATCATCGCCGAGTAAAAGATGATGAAATTTGTTGCTTTTGAACAGAGTATCTACTTGGCTTTTGGCCAAGCAAAAGAAAGTATCTCGGCTGTCGGGCCGAGACCCGACATCAAAATAAGCCATGGCATATTCCAAAACATGCGTACGATTACGCTATCGCTAATCGTACCTACGCTGGCTAGGCCTCAACCCGCGGCATGCGCGCGCTCTTCGTCGAGTAGCCATGCTGCGAAGGATGCTGAAGCAGCGCACCACTCAGCGACAGTAATCTCGCATGAGAAGAACACGTCATCTTGTAGTTGCACGAGCGTCAATAGGACACCGGGTTTTGGTGCCACGACAAACCCCTTTGCGTTGTTGAAGCACTCCGAGACGTTCGTCAGGAAGCCCATCAGATTGAAGACAGCTGGGTAGGGTTCCTTTTGACCCTGAAAGCAGGCCCGGTCGAGAGATTCAAACATCTCGTAAGGCCTGAGTCCGTCCAGACTCTCGTGCCACAAGCCCGCCGAACAAGCACAGATTGTGGTCAAGTGATCCGCTAGAGGCCTGAAGACGCAGCATGGCTCGTTGAAGTCGCCGACGATGCGACCGGCTAGATGGACCTGCATCCTTCCTGCCAAGCTGCTGCCCACGAAGCGCGGAAGCCCAGCCTCTGGGCCTGGCACTGCTTCGATTGCAAGGCCCGACGAGTGACCGAAAAGCATTGCTGTGAGGCCTAACAAGTGATTAAAAAGTTTCCGTATATCATGCCAGCTCCCCCTATACCACTAACCTCGGCACCGCCGCCAACAACCTCTGAGTATAAGCATGCTCCGGCGCCCCACAAACCTTAGCAGTCAAGCCTTCTTCAACAATCTTCCCCTTATACATCACCACCGTCCGATCACTGAGATACTCCACCACCCCAATATTATGCGTGATAAACAACAAGGTAAGATTCCGTCGCCGACGAATATCCAGCAGCAATTGCAAAATTTCCGCCTGTACCGACACATCCAGCGCACTGGTAATTTCATCGCACACCACAAACTCCGGATTTAGCGCCAAAGCCCGCGCCAAGCCGATGCGCTGGCGCTGGCCGCCAGAGAACTCGTGCGGGTAGCGCCACAAGGATTCGCGGCTGAGTTGCATGTCTTCCAGCAGTTGCCCAGCTAGTTCGATACGCTGTTCGTGATTGGCGCCGATGCCATGCACCTTCATCGGTTCGATCAGCGTGGTTTCCACCAGCAAGCGCGGGTTGAGCGAAGATTGCGGGTCCTGAAAGGCAATCTGCATCTTGCGGCGCAACGGCCGCAGTTCGCGGGCGGACAAGCCGGTGAGTTCCTGACCGTCGATGCGGATGCTGCCGGCCGTCGGCAATTCCAGTTGCAACACCGCCCTGCCCAAAGTGGTTTTGCCGCAGCCGGATTCACCGACCAAGGCGACGATTTCACCGCGCGGAATATCCAGCGATACTTCATCCACGGCCTTTACATAGTCGACGGTTTGCCGGAACAAACCTTTTTTGATGGGGAACCAGACTCTCAAATCACGGATTTGCAGTAGCGGCTCGCCCTGCTTCGTCACTATTTGAGCGGAACTCTTATGACTATCCACATCTATCCGAGCCGAGCTGGTAGTCCCCTCTCCCTCCGGGAGAGGGCTAGGGTGAGGGGAGTTCATCGAAACGTTTTGCGTTGACTGTAGCCTTAAGCCGGCGCGCTCCAGTACGGAAAGCAGTTTTTTATCGCTCTTACTCAGCAACTCATCCGACAGAGGGGGCGAGTAAGGTGAAGCATTGATTTGCATCCCCTCACCCTGCCCTCTCCCGAGGGGAGAGGGTTCTGCTCTCGCTATTACGACGGGCTCCTGTGAAATAGTTAGATTTTCCGCGCTTGGCGATTCGGCGGTTTCGGGAACAGAAGGATTGGCACCTAGGGCCGCCCTGCCCGGTTTGGCCAGATTCTCCGGCACCGCGGCCAGCAATTGTTGGGTATAGGGATGCTTAGGGTTGCGCAGTAGTGATTTACACGCGCCGACTTCCACCAGTTTACCCTGCTGCATCACGCCCACCCAATGCGCCATCTGCGCCACCACACCAAAATCGTGGGTGATGAACAGCATGCTCATGCCAGTGTCGTCCTGGAGTTTGCGCATCAGGCGCAAAATCTCCGCTTGCACGGTCACATCCAGTGCGGTGGTCGGCTCGTCAGCGATCAATAACTGCGGCTGGCAGGCTAGCGCCATAGCGATCATCACTCGCTGGCGCTGGCCACCGGATAACTGATGCGGATAGTCGCGGAAGCGACTGGCGGCGTTGGGAATTTGCACCTGCTCCAAGGCCTTGATAGTCCGCTCGGTGGCTTCGGCGTCGTCCATATCGGGATGATGCAATTGCAGAGCCTCGGTGATTTGCTCGCCGATGCTCATCACCGGGTTCAAGGAGGTCATAGGCTCCTGGAAAATCATGGCGATTTTTAAACCACGCACCGTTCGGATACCGACATCATCCAGGCTTAACAAATCCTGGCCGTTCAACAAAATCTCGCCGCTGGGGTGCGACGCCACACCGTCCGGCAATAAGCGAATCACCGACAAAGCACTGACCGACTTGCCGCTGCCGGATTCGCCGACCAGGCAAAAGGTTTCGCCTTTGGGGATGCTGAAACTGATGTCGTCCACAGCTTTGACTTCGCCGCCACCGGACCTTAGATAAGTGCGCAGGTTGCGAACTTCCAACAAGGGCTGGCTCATGATTTGACCCCGGCCTTATCCGACAAGCGCGGATCGATGGCATCCCGAAACGCTTCGCCGATCAAGTTGTAGGCAAACACCGTCATGAAGATAGAGCCGCCGGGGAACACCGCCATCCACCAGTTAAAGGTCGAGGATTTGACGGCCTGATCCAGCATCGCCCCCCAGGATGGCGCATCGACCACGCCCAAGCCCAAAAAGCTTAAGGTCGCTTCCGACAGTATCGCCCCGGCTACCCCAAAGCTGACCGCCACCAATAAAGGTGCGACGCCGTTGGGGAGCATGTGTCGGAATAAGATTGAGGTAAGCGGCAAGCCGCTGGCTACCGCCGCCTGCACGTAATCCTGTTTGCGCAGCTTCAGGAACTCCTGGCGCACGTAACGCGCGTAGCCGGACCAACCGGTGACGCCGATAATCACCATCATCATGTACAGACTGCGGCCAAAGAAGGCCACGAAGGTCAGCAGCAGAAACAGCGTCGGAATGTCTTCGAAGATTTCCACCAGCCGCATACCCAGCATATCGACGACGCCGGAGAAATAGCCCATCAAGCCACCGACTACAATACCGATTGCCAAGGCAATCCCAGAGGCAATCAGGCCGATGCTCAAGGAAATGCGGCAGGCATGGATCATCCGGCTTAACACGTCGGCACCGTTTTCTTCGGTGCCCATTAAATGCGTGTGGCCTTCAGTGGCGAAGGGGGCTTCTAGGCCCTTGCTACCCAAGTCGCGCAGATAATCGACGGGGGCATAGGGAATCGGCGGCATGATTTTCCAATCGACTTGCGTGTAAGCGGCGCTTCGGAAATCGTCGTAGATCACCAGCACCGGCGGTTTGACGAAGCTATTAACCAGCAAAGCCGCCACAGCACTACCCAATAAAAACAACAGAATCTGTTTACCGCCGTCTATGTTTAGCCGGTAAACCACCAGGGCAATGAAAAAGCTGGCCAAGATCCAGGTGTCTTCGACGCTGAGGTATTCCAGCACCGGTGCGGAAATCACGCCGTCCTTGCTCATCAGCAAGGGCATGGAGTTGGCCAGAAACGGCGCGAACACCGTACAGAACACTAACAGCGCCACCCAGCCCAAGCCAAATTTAACGCCAACGCCGGCCAGGGTTTTGCGCCAGATACGCGCAGAAAAAGATTCGCGGCTAATCACGGGCTTAGTCATAACTCACCCTTGGATCGGCCAGGGTGTAACAGAAGTCGGCGATCAGATAGCCGATCAGTGTCAGAAAGCCGCTGATCCAGGTAATCGACAACACCAACTCTCGGTCGCGGCCTTTCACCGCTTCCACCGCCAATTGGCCCATGCCGTTGATGCTGAAAATATTTTCCACGATCAAGGAGCCGGCCAACAGACTGGGCAGCAAGCCGGCCGAGACGGTAATCAACGGCAATAAACTATTGCGGAATACGTGTTTCCACAGTACGTCGGTTTCGGCCAAACCCTTGGCGCGGGCGGTGCGGGCGTAATCGGCGTGCAGGTTTTCCAGAATCGAGGTGCGGGTGAGTTTGGTTAATGCCGCGAAACCGCCGTAGGACAGGCAAATCACCGGCAAGATCAGATGCCAGATTCTGTCCAACAAGAAACCTCTTACAAAGCCGCCCTCGTCCCAATACGGCAGGAAGGGCATATCCTGCGCTTCCCGGCTGCTGATGCCGGCGGTCGGGAACCATTGAAAGTACTGAACATTGGCAAAAAAACCCAATAGTAAGACGCCCGCCAACATGGTCGGAATCGACCACAAGGCCAACATTGACATGCCGGCGCCCAAGTCGAAAGCGCTGCCACGTTGGGTCGCGGCCTTCATGCCGACCATGATGGCGATGATGTAGGTAAACGGCAGGGTGACCAGATTGAGTAGCAAGGTAATCGGAATGCGCTCGGCCAGAATGTCCGATACCGGCCGGCCGTATTGAAAACTGGTACCCAAGTCCATGCCCTTGCTGAAGGAAAACTCGCCGCGCTGACCTTGGGGGTCTGTGACAAAGCCAATCGGCGAAACATTGTTCAGCCAGCGCAGATATTGCACCGGTGCCGGCTGATCCAGGCCATAGCGTTTGTTGTAATAGTCCAGCAAAGCCTGTTTTTCCTGTGGCTTCATGTCCATGCCGCCGATCAAAGTCTGGGCGCTGATGCCGCCCGGCGACATAGCCATCACACTGAACACCAGCACGGTAATCCCCAGCAAGGTGGGGATCATCAACAGCAAACGCCGCAACAGGTAAGTCAACATCGGCGAATCCTTGGCCTATTGGGTGTATTTTTGCTGCGCCAGCGGCACGTAGTTTTCCAGCGGCAGGGAGCCGAAGTTCAAACCCAGTTTGGTCATTTGCAGGTTGTGGATGCGCTTGTCGACAAATAACAAGCTCTTGCGCCGCATCAAAAAGGTATAGGGTTGGTCTTCATAGAGAATGTGCTCGGCTTGCTGCCAGAGCGGCATTCGTTTGCCTTCGTCGACGGTGCGGCGGGCATCGTCGATTAACTTGTCCAAGGCCGGGTTTTTGTAACTGACGTAGTTATCACCTTTGCTGACTGCTTGTGAGCTATGGAACATCTGGTACAAATCGGTTTCGATACCGCTGGTCCAACCCAGGGTGATGGCATCGAAGTCTTTTTTGTCCAGATTTTCCAGCATCACCGGCCACTCTTGCGGCGTGGGAATCAACTTGACGCCGGCGCGGGCGTACAAGTCTTTCAGCAACAACACCATGCGTTTGGTGTCTTCGTTGGCTTGAAAGTAAGTCAGTTTAAACTCAAAGGGCGCCCCGGCCTTGTCTTCTAATACGCCGTCGCCATTCTTGTCCTGGTAACCGGCTTCTTTAAGCAAGGCTTTGGCTTTGTCGAGATCCGCCTGATAAGGTTGTAAAGCCGCATCGTGCTGCTTGCTGGTTTTACTGAACGGACTGACGGCCGGCTCGGCGTAGTCCAGCATGACGTCCTTTATTACCCGGCTGACGTCGGTCAGATAAGTCATGGCTTGCCGCACGCGCTTGTCAGCGAAACGGGTCGGTTTGCCGCCGCGCTCTTGGTTCCAGCCGATGTAGCTATAGCCGACGACCGGTGGCATGTATTCGAAGTTTTGGCTCTTGGCCTGGATTTGTGGGTCTTTTTTCAGCTCTTGATACTCGACCGGTCTAGCGGAGTAAGAGTCGATATCACCATTACGAAAGGTGGTTAAACGGGCGCTATCGTTTTGGATGATTTTCCAGAGAATGCGATGGTAAGACGGTTGCACGTCGCCCCAGTAACGCTCGTTACGGACCAGTTCAATATTGCCTTTGTCCGGCGTCCAGTTTTTCGGATCGTTTAATCGATAAGGGCCACTACCCAATAACAAACCTTTGGACTCGTTGAATTTTTGCGGCTCTTTCAAGTACGGCTCGTAAAAATGTTTGGGCATGATGCCTATGCCACCAGCCAGGGACAACGCTTCGAAATAGGGTTCTTTGAAGGTAAACATCACTTCGTATTTACCGTTGGCTTTGACGCTTTTGACTTTTTCCAGGTAGGCCCGTTCGCGCGGCGCCTGGATCGCGTCAGTCATAATGAAATTGAAACTGAACACTACGTCGTCGGCGGTTAAGGGTTTGCCGTCGGAAAAACTGACGTCTTCGCGCATCAGGAAAGTAATCACCAAACCGTCCTCGCTAATCGTCCAGTCCTTGGCGACCAGACCCTCCCATTCCAGGGTGTCGGGGTTGCGGGTGATTAGGCTTTCCAACACATAACTTTGTACATTGGAGGCATAAGCATCACTGGACACCAGCGGCGTGATGGTTTTGAGGTTGGTGCCAAAGGCTTCCACGCTCCAGTCGCCTTGGGCGTAATCCGGCATACGAGTAGCAGTATGAGCGCGTTGAAATGCTTGTGCGACTTCGCCACTATTCGTCGAATTTGATGATGCGTTTGCGGCAATCGCGCCGGAGGCGATAGCCCCGCGCAGTTCGCGCATATCCTTGGCTTGCTCAGACAGCGCGGCTTGCATTTCACTCAATTTCAGCCATTGCCGATCGATTTGGTACATCGCCAACACGACCAACAAAATGGTCAAACTGAGTAGCGCATAGAGAATCCAGTCTCGGGTTGAGGATTGTGTTTGCATGTGTCCAATGTTTCGCAGAAATTAAACAGAAACTTGAGCGACGCTTTTGCTTGTGGCTAGCACTATCCGCATCGGTTTGGGGTTCGCCGATAAAGCCGCCTTTGCAAAAACGTCAGGTGGCCTTACTTTTTAACCCGGTGGGTCGCCGCCGCGCTAGCCACCGGGGTAATCTTTACAGCAAGTTGGTAATCGGTGCCTCGGGATTGACGTCGGCATCGTAATCCACGCCGTCTACTTCAAAACCGAACAACTTCAGAAACTCGTGTTTGTAACCGGCAAAATCGCTCAATTCGTTGATATTGTCGTTGTTGATTTGTTCCCACAAAGCCGTGACCTTGTCTTGTACTTGCGGTTGCAGTTCTTTTAAGTCGGCACGCAGGCGGCCGGTGTCGTCCAGAATGGGATTGGCGCCGTAAAGACTATCGCGGAACAAGCCATTGACCTGCTCGATGCAGCCTTCGTGAGTGCCCTCTGCCTTCATGGTTTTGAACAGCAAGGCCAAATACAAAGGCATGACCGGAATCGCCGCGCTGGCTTGAGTGACTACGGCTTTGAGTACCGACACTCTGGCGTCGCCGCCTAATGCTGCCAATTTATTGCGAATATCGATCACACGTTTGTCCAAATCTTTTTTGGCCGCACCGATGGTGCCGTCCCAATAAATGTCCCAGGTGATTTTTTCGCCCAAATAAGTGTATGCAGTGGTTTTGGCACCTTCCGCCAAGACGCCGGCGTCGGCCAGCGCATCGATCCACATTTGCCAGTCTTCACCGCCCATCACGGCCACCGTGTTGGCTATTTCTTCCTCGGTGGCTGCCGGCAGGGTGAATTCTTTGATAATCTCTTTATCGGTATCGATACCGTTTTGCACCAAGTCCTTGCCGATCGGTTTCAAGGTCGAATTGTGGGTGATGCCGGTTCTAGGATTGGTGCGACGCGGCGCGGCTAAGCTGTAAATCACCAGATCGACTTTGCCCAAGTCCTGTTTGAGAGCGTCTATGGTTTTTTGTTTGATCTCGTCGGAAAAGGCGTCGCCATTGATGCTTTTCGCGTACAGTCCTTCAGCTTCGGCAAATTTATGGAATGCCGCAGAATTGTACCAACCGGGAGTACCCGGCTTATCGGCCGTACCCTCGCGCTCAAAAAACACACCCAGCGTTTTCGCACCGGAACCAAAAGCCGAGACAATCCGAGATGCCAGACCGTAGCCGGTAGAAGCGCCCAAAATCAGCACATTCTTTGGACCATTAGCGATGGCGCCGAAACTTTTGACGTAGTCGATCTGCTGTTTGACATTGGCTTCGCAGCCGACCGGATGGGTGGTGACGCACATAAAACCGCGTACGCGAGGTTTGATAATCATGTTGATCCTTAAATCAAGCTATTAAAAATTAAGACGAGTGTCGCTTTCGCAGCGATGTTTGTTACAAATTTTAAAGTTTATCCCATGATATGGCTGAACAGGAAAATAATATCGATGGTATCCGAAGCGAAAAATCGCCTTATTCGGCTATCCGCGACTATGTTAATAAACGTCAGCCTAAAAGCCAATGTGGGGCGGACGCTGCTGGCTATTCACTCACCGGGCAATGGTTATAGCGACTAACTAAAAGTCGCTGACTAGAATCCGCAACAACATCCTCTTTGCTAAGCGCTAACTGCTTAATCAAGCAAAAAAAAGGGAGCACTAAGCTCCCTTTTTGCAGGCCCACCTTGCGGTTTACTGTTTTTGCGTATTGATAACGATCTCGGCTTTAGTCTGCAACGCATTCAATACCGCTTCCATCTGCGCCTTACCAAAGGCGGCCGAGATGTTTTTGGCAATCAAGGCCTGTTTGCTCTTGTCACTATCCGACATGACACCCTCGTGTACATTGTTGACGCTAACCACCAATTTACCGCCCTTGGCTTCGTCAATTACCGCCACGCTAGGCTGACCGGCCTTCGGTTTGGCGGTTCTAAAAATCTCTTGAGTAACAGCCGCCGGCAATTCACTGGTAGTGCGTGTCAAGCCATTGATTTTTTTGGTCTGCAAATGCAGCGCTTCGGCGATTTGCGCAAGCGTTTTACCGCCAACCAATTCCTGCTTAATTTTATCGGCAGTTGCGATGGCCTGCTGTTTTGCTTTATCTTGCTGAATCGCAGTAATGACCTCAGCCTTAACTTCCTTGAGCTCTCTGCTGGCGGCAGGTTGATGCGATAACATACGCAACACCACAACTTTGTCGCCGCCAATTTCCAGCGGCTCGCTGTTGCTGCCTTTTAACACATCTTCGGAAAACGCAGCCGCCCGAACTTTTTCGTCGGCAGCGATACCTTCACCCGCGGTGCGAGTAAACGCTTGGGTTTTGCTGGTTGCTCCACCCAATAGTTGCGCAACCGCCGCCAAACTATCAGGATTTTCATAACTGACTTCGGCAACTTTCTCGGCCAAGGTATTAAATTTGGCTTCGGCCTGCGCTTTTTGATAAGCCTTGCTGACTTCGGCTTTTACCGCTTCGTAAGGCTTTACGTCGCCCGGTATCAATTCGGTGACTTTAATTAAATGATAACCAAAAGCCGATTTAACGGGCTCGGAGACTTCGCCCAGTTTTAAGCTGCTTGCGGCATCTTCAAAGGCTTTCTCCATCACGCCGACATTAAATAAACCCAGGTCGCCGCCATTTTTAGCGGTTAATTTATCGTCGGACACTTCGGCGGCTAAGGCAGCGAAATCCTTGTTTTTCAAATCTTGTTTGGCTTTCAGGGCTTTTTGCAGCGCTAAATCGTCGGCGGCTTTATCCTTGCTGAATGCGAACAGGATATGACTGATTTTTCTGCGCTCTTTCGTAGTGAATTGGACTTTTTGTTCTTCGTAGTAAGCCTTTAACTGCTCTTCAGTAGGGCTAATATCTGCGGCCAATTTATCCAATGATAATTCCACGTATTCGATAGCCACCTGCTCGGGAGTCTGATACGCATCCTGGTGCTGCTGATAATAAGCGGTAATTTCCTCTTCGCCGGGCTGTTGACTGACAGCCGTTAACGGCACGGTCAAATATTCCACATCGCGGGTTTGGTTCTGGATTTTAAAGAAGTTGTTGATTTCCGCCGGCGTGACAAAGCTGCTATCTACCACGGCTCTTTGGAATTGCTCCATCACCAAAGCTTTTTTGATGCGATTGACGAACTCGGCTGAAGACATGCCTTGCGAACCGAGCATGGTTTGGTATTGCGTCTTATCGAACTTACCGTCTTTTTGGAAATACTCGAGAGTTTGTATGAAGTCCCTGGCCGTCTCATCGCTAACCAACAGGTTTTGATCCTGAACGTATTGCAACAACACCTCGTCGCGAACCAGCTTTTGCAAAGCCTGTTTTTTTATCGTCTCTTCGTCGAATTTCATGCCTGCCAGATTTTGCGCATATTGCTGATAGGCCTGACTGACATCCCGCTGAAAAAACTCCTTGTCTCCCACAGACACTACCGGGGCCTCTTTACCGCCGCCAAGGTAGTTTTGGATGCCCCACAATCCGAAAAGCACACAAATCAAAATCAATATGATTGATGCAAACAGACCGTGCACCTTTTCTCTAATCTCTAAAAGCATAAACGCTGTCCTTAAACAGTATTAAACCCGATCGCTTCAGGCCATAAAATTAACAGGCAAAAAAAAACCTCGGACCATACGGCCCGAGGTTTCTGTTTTGGCGGAGCGGACGGGGCTCGAACCCGCGACCCCCGGCGTGACAGGCCGGTATTCTAACCAACTGAACTACCGCTCCAAAGTCTGGTGGGTGCTGAGGGGTTCGAACCCCCGACCCTCGCCTTGTAAGGGCGATGCTCTCCCAGCTGAGCTAAGCACCCGACTAAAGAGCGGCTAGTTTACAGCATCTTTTAAAGATTTGCCAGCTTTAAATGAAGGAATTTTCGCGGCTTTAATGGTGATCTCTTCACCGGTCTGCGGATTGCGGCCTTTACGCTCTGCTCTTTCTTTAACATCGAATGTGCCGAAGCCAACCAAGGCAACGGAATCACCTTGTTTCAAAGCATCTTCTACTGCTTTGATAAAACCATCTAAAGCCCGCCCTGCATCAGCTTTAGTTAACTGGGACGCACTGGCGATTGCATCGATAAGTTCCGATTTATTCATTTATTTCCCCTTAGGATGTCGTTGTATTAATTATGCTCAGCAAACAAATGTTTGGATTTGTCCACTAACCGGTTTTCCACCAACCCGATTTACAGCCTCTCCTGGTGCGAGAGGTCGACATTTATATCAATCGCCTGCAAGCGATGTCAAGCACAGAAGTCCGCGGAAGCCACGACGCTGATGGTTTCCGCCGACCCGACTCAACTTTTAATGGGCAACAACACCCGGCTTTTTTACCTCTACTTTGCTGGTAGCTGTTTCAGTTATTTCTGCCACCGGGATTGCAGCAATGGGGGTGGGCATATGCTGTAGAGCCAACTCCAACACTTCATCTATCCAACGGACACACTTAATCGCCAAATTACGTTTGATATTTTCCGGGATCTCGGCGAGGTCCTTTTCGTTTTCCGCCGGAATCACCACTGTCGCAATGCCGCCGCGATGCGCAGCCAACAATTTCTCTTTCAGTCCGCCAATCGGTAGTACTTCACCGCGCAGGGTAATCTCTCCGGTCATCGCCACATCAGCACGCACTGGAATTTTGGTCAAAGCTGAAATAATAGCGGTACACATGCCAATACCGGCACTAGGCCCGTCTTTTGGGGTCGCGCCCTCCGGAACGTGAATGTGAATATCATTTTTTTGGAACACATCGCTGTCGATTCCCAAGATATTAGCTCGACTCCTGACCACCGTGACCGCCGCTTCAATCGACTCCTTCATCACATCGCCGAGTTTACCGGTCGTTAGCTGCTTGCCCTTACCCGGCATTACCGCAGTTTCAATCGTCAACAACTCACCGCCAACTTCAGTCCATGCCAAACCTGTCACTTGACCAATTTGATCGCTGTCTTCGGCCATGCCATAGCTAAAGCGTCTGACGCCTAGATACTTGTCCAGTGTTTTCTCGGTAACCGAGGTTCGACTTTTGCGGGATTTCAACAACAGGTCTTTCACGACTTTCCGGCAAATTTTCGAAATTTCCCGTTCCAGTCCGCGCACACCCGCTTCCCGCGTGTAGTACCTGATAATATCCTTGACCGCTGCTTCGGAGATGGAAATTTCCGACTCTGCCAGACCGTTGTTTTTGATCTGCTTCGGAATCAAAAAGCGCAGGGCGATGTTGATTTTTTCATCTTCCGTATAACCAGCCAAACGGATTATTTCCATCCTGTCCATCAAGGCGGGCGGGATATTCATCGTATTCGCGGTAGCCACAAACATCACGTCGGATAGATCGAAATCGACTTCCAGATAATGATCCGAGAAAGTATGGTTTTGCTCCGGATCAAGGACTTCCAACAGCGCCGAAGCCGGATCGCCGCGAAAATCTGCCGCCATTTTGTCGATCTCGTCCAGCAAGAACATGGGATTCCGGGTTTTGACTTTCGACAGATTTTGCAGAATTTTACCGGGCATAGAGCCTATGTAGGTACGCCTATGTCCGCGAATTTCCGCTTCGTCTCTTACCCCGCCTAACGCCATCCGCACGTACTTGCGATTGGTGGCCCGTGCAATCGACTGGCCGAGAGAGGTTTTACCAACCCCCGGAGGACCGACCAAACACAGAATAGGCCCTTTCAACGCTTTAACACGTTGCTGCACGGCGAGATATTCAAGTATCCGCTCTTTAACCTTATCTAGGCCGTAATGTTCGGCTTCCAATACCTCTTCCGCGAGTTTTAAATCGTGCCGCACCTTGGTTTTCTTTTTCCAAGGCACGTTGACCATCCAGTCTATGTAATTACGCACCACCGTGGCTTCGGCTGACATCGGCGACATCATTTTCAGTTTATTCAGCTCGGCCGTCGCCTTGGTTTTCGCTTCGGCGGACATGCCGGCCGCGGCAATTTTTCTTTCCAGTTCTTCGATCTCGTTGCTGGCTTCGTCCATCTCGCCCAGCTCTTTTTGAATAGCTTTCATTTGCTCATTCAAATAATATTCGCGCTGATTTTTTTCCATCTGCTTTTTAACGCGGCCGCGAATTTTCTTTTCCATCTCCAGAATATCGACTTCACCTTCCATCAAGGTCATCAAATTTTCCAGACGTTTAGCCACATCGACCATTTCCAGCATCAGCTGTTTTTCTTCAACTTTTAAAGCCATATGCGCCGCCATCGTATCGGCCAGGCGGCTTGGGTCGTCAATGCCGGCCAGGGAATTAAGCACTTCGGGCGGAATTTTATTATTCAATTTCACATACTGATCAAACGAATTAATCGCCGTGCGCTGCAAAACCTCCGCTTCCTGTTCGGAAATATTTAATTCGTCACTCAACTCGACGACGCTGGCCGCGCAATAATTATCAACTTCTTGGTATTTTGTTACGGAGCAGCGCTGACTGCCTTCAACCAATACTTTCACCGTACCGTCCGGCAATTTCAACAGTTGTAGGATGTTGGCCAAGGTCCCGACCCTGTATAAGTCATCAAAACCCGGTTCATCGACATCGGCCTGTTTCTGGGCAATCAGCAACACTTGTTTGTCTTGTTTTATGGCGGCATCAAGGGCATCAATAGACATACCTCTACCGACAAACAATGGAATCACCATATGCGGATAGACCACCACGTCCCGTAACGGCAAGACAGGAATTAATTCATCTTTGGTTTTTAACTCGGTCATTTCATTTGCTCCCTTGAGCAGCTCAAAACATTAGATGTCATCCTATATGAGGATGAACTCCCAGAAAACAAGTATCTTTAATTTCAGGCAAAAAAAAGGGGGCTTTATTGAAAAAGCCCCCTTTTTTGGTTATTTCTTCGCGAGAGCGCGAGAAACGTTCAAAGCCCCTTATCTAAGAAGCGTCCGAAGCCACCAGCTTTTGCTCTGCTTCGTAAACCAAAATTGGCTCCGAATTACCCAAAATGACGTTTTCGTCGATGACAACTTTCGATATTTTGTCGTTGGAAGGCAGTTCGTACATCGTATCCAACAACACATTCTCGACAATTGTTCGCAAACCTCTGGCACCGGTTTTTCGTTCCATCGATTTGCGGGCAATCGCCGCTAACGAATCATCTCTAAACTCCAGCTCCGCACCTTCCATTCCAAACAAATGCTTGTACTGCTTGATCAAAGCATTTTTAGGCTGTGTCAGAATTTGAATCAACGCGGCTTCATCCAACTCGTCCAGCGTAGCGATAACCGGCAGACGACCAACAAACTCCGGAATCAAACCATATTTGATCAAATCCTCGGAGCGCACATCGGCAAAAATCTCGCCGACATTGCGTTTATCGTCCTTGGTTTTAACTTCCGCCGAAAAACCGATGCCACCCTTCTCGGTACGATGTTTGATGACCTTATCCAAACCGGCAAAAGCCCCACCCACGATAAACAAGATATTGGCAGTGTTGACCTGCAAAAAATCCTGCTGTGGATGCTTGCGACCGCCTTGTGGCGGGACAGAAGCGACAGTGCCTTCGATAAGCTTCAGCAAGGCCTGCTGCACTCCTTCCCCGGAAACGTCGCGAGTAATCGACGGATTATCGGATTTGCGAGAGATTTTATCGATTTCGTCGATATAGACGATCCCGGTCTCCGCTTTTTCCACGTCGTAATCGCACTTTTGCAGAATCTTTAAAATGATGTTCTCAACATCTTCACCGACATAACCAGCCTCGGTCAGCGTGGTGGCATCTGCTATGGTGAACGGCACATCCAGCAATCTGGCCAATGTTTCGGCTAACAAGGTTTTACCGGAACCCGTGGGCCCAATCAGCAAGATATTACTTTTCGCCAACTCGACTTCGTTCTTTTTGCTGTTGCTGCGCAAGCGCTTGTAATGATTGTAAACAGCCACGGCCAGAATTTTTTTGGCATTTTCCTGACCGATGACATAACCATCCAATTCTTGCTTGATTTCCTTCGGCTTAGGCAACGCACCACCGGCCACGGACATTTCATCTTCCAGCAACTCATCTCTGATGATGTCGTTGCACAATTCCACACATTCGTCGCAAACATAAACGGATGGACCTGCAATCAGTTTCCTGACTTCATTTTGACTTTTACCGCAAAAAGAACAGTAAAGAAGTTTTTCATCGTCTTTACCTTTCTTGTCTCTACTCATAGACAGACTCCACCGTGATACATTACCTCGTCATGGCGATGAAATATATCAAAAACCAACATTCAAATCACGTCGCAGTCTTGACGAAGCGACGCGACACTTATCAGGCAATACGACTAGTCAATACTTTGTCGATCAAACCGTAATCAACCGCTTGCTGAGAACTCAGAAAGTTATCTCGATCCGTATCTTGCTGAATTTTTTCCAAGGGTTGCCCGGTATGATGGGCCAAGATTTTATTCAAACGCTCACGAATAGCCAAAATCTCCCGGGCATGAATATCAAAATCCGAGGCTTGGCCTTGAAACCCCCCCAAAGGCTGATGAATCATCACTCTGGAATGAGGCAAACAATAGCGCTTACCCTGCGCACCACCCGCTAACAGCAGCGCCCCCATACTGGCGGCCTGACCGATACACATGGTGCTGACATCCGGCTTGATAAATTGCATGGTATCGTAAATCGACATCCCTGCTGTCACTGAGCCACCGGGAGAGTTGATATACAAATGTATATCCTTATCCGGATTCTCGGACTCCAGGAACAGCAATTGCGCTACCACCAGATTAGCCGAGTAATCCTCCACTTGACCAACTAGAAAAATTACCCGCTCTTTCAGCAAACGGGAATAAATATCGAACGATCTTTCCCCACGGGCTGTTTGTTCAACCACTATAGGCACTAGACCGCCCGCCGCTTGCGGCGCCATCATTTCGCTCATCACATTTTGGTTAAACACGTTTAGCCCTCATTCGTTACTGTTTTTCCATGACATCATCAAAACCAACTGTTACGTCGGTGATTTTAGCCTGACTGACAATCCATGCAACAGCTTGGTCCTCTAAGACCATCTGCTGCACATCATTTAGCCTGGCCTTGTCGGCATAATACCAGTTCACAACGTCTTCGGGGCGCTCATAACTCTTCGCCATATCATCAATGACCGCACGCACTTTATCGGCATCGACCTTGATGTCATTCTTTTGGATGATTTCACCCAGAATCAAGCCCAAGGCCACTCGACGCTTGGCCTGAGCTTCAAATGCATCCCTAGGCAAGTTCAGGTCTTCCAATTTCAAACGCATGTTTTTCGCGCGTTCGGCATAAGGCTTCATCAACGCTTGAATTTCTTGATCGACCAATGCGTTAGGCATCGCTATCACGATGTTCTCGTATAAAGCATCCATCACCGCATTTTTTAACTTGTTTTTCAGACCTTGGTTCAGCTCTCTTTCCATGTTAGCCCGCACATCGCTACGGAAACTGGCCGCATCACCGTCTTCAACGCCATAAGCCTTGATAAATTCCGCATCGACGACAGGTAAAACCGGCTCTTCTACTTTAACCAATTCGATCTCAAATTCGGCCACTTTGCCGGCTAATTTTTCACTGTTGTATTGCTCTGGAAATGTCACAGAAAAGGTTTTGCTCGCACCGGCGACCAAGCCTTTCAATTCGTCTTCAAAACCGGGAATCATTTGTTTGCCGCCGATTTCCACCTGGTAATTTTCGACTTTACCATCGGTAAAATTCTCGCCGTCGGCCACGCCGGAGAAATGAATGGTTACGCGGTCAGCATCCTGCGAAGCGCGCTCGACCGTATTCCAGGTTTTCTTTTGCTGACGCAGTTTTTCGATCATGTTATCGACATCAGCCTCTTCCACAGTTGCTGAGGGGCGATCCACTTTCAATGCGCTAACGCCGTCCAGAACGATCTCCGGATAAACTTCGAACTCGGCGATATATTCAAAACCTTCGGCTTTCTCGGTAGGCTGGATATGCGGATGACCGGCGGGGTTTAAATCCTGTTGTTGCAACGCTTCAAAATAAGTCGATTGAATCAAGTCACCGGTTACTTCGTTTCTCACTCTATCGGCGTACAACTTTTTTACCATGCTCGCGGGCACCTTACCCGGACGGAATCCGTCCACTTTGACTTCGCGCGCGAGTTTTTTAAAGCGAGTTTCCATTTTCTCCTGAACCACGGCATCAGGAATGCTAACAGTCATTTTTCGGCTTAACTCTGATGTCTTCTCGACAGAAACTTGCATTGCATTACCTCAAAAAATTAAAAATACGGTTTTATATTTTGGGAGACCGGCCGGCGATGTTTAGATCTGGGGAACTTAAGGTCGTATCGTTACGAATAACGCAGGATATGGTGCGAGCGGGGAGACTCGAACTCCCACGGGGTTACCACTGGAACCTAAATCCAGCGCGTCTACCAATTTCGCCACGCTCGCTAAATAATTGAACGCGGCATTATAATCAGCCGCATCTTTAAAGACAACCTTATATTATTGACATCGCGCATGCACTCTTATCTTTCCAGCACCATTTTCGGCATCGCTTTTATTATGACACTCAGTAGCGCACAGGCTTCAGCAAACGGGTTTACCGAGTTCAACCACCCCATCACATTTGTAGATCAACAACGTATCGTCTACGCGGCTATCGCCGCTAACGAAAGCGAACGCGAGCACGGACTGATGTTTCGGCAGACACTTGCCGAGGACCAGGGCATGCTGTTTGTCTATCCGGATCAGACCCATCGCGCGGTATGGATGAAAAATACCCTACTGGCTTTGGATGTGGTGTTTTTAGCGGGAGGCGGCCAAATTGTAGGGCTGTTAAAAGATTTACAGCCCTGTGCCAAAGACCCGTGCCGAATTTATGATTCAAAAGTCCCGGCCAGATACATACTGGAACTACCAGCCGGCTTTATCGACAAACACGCAATTAAGGTCGGGCAAACAGTCGCACTACCCTAGGCTCAAGCCGGTCCGTTTGCGTCGTCCGGATCACCCTCGTACGGTGTTGCGTATTTGCACTCTTTCTGCGGACAGACTTTTTCGGTGCCACGGCGCTTGGTGGTTTTCAAGGTCAAAATCGGCCAATTACAATCTGGGCAACTTTCCTTGATCGGCGCGTCCCACAAGGCATAATCGCATTTTGGATATTCCGAGCAAGAATAAAAAATCTTCCCGCTGCGCGCCTTGCGTTTTAGGATCGCCCCATTCTTGCACTGCGGACATTCAACCCCGGTATCTGAAGGCTTTTCCAAGGGCTCGATGTGTTTGCATTTAGGATACCCACTACAACCGACAAACTTGCCATACTTGCCAGTCTTTATAACCAGCGTCGACTCGCATTTCGGACACACCCGTCCTTCCACCACTTCCGGTTCCGCAGACGTAGCGCCGGCATTGTCATCCCCCAAATTTCGTGTATACGAACACGTCGGATAATTGGTACATCCAATAAAACGGCCATTCCGCCCCAAACGAATCGACAGCGAACTGCTGCACTCCGGACATTTTTCGTCGATACTTTCCTGAGTCACATCCTTGCGCTGCACACTCTCTTCTTTCTCGGTGATCAACTGCGTGAACGGCCGCCAGAAGTCGTTCATCAACGGAATCCAATCCTTCTCGCCACGTGACACGGCATCCAGATCGTCTTCGAGATTAGCGGTAAAACTGTAATCGACGTATTTCGTGAAATGCTCGGTCAAGAACTTATTCACGATACGCCCCACGTCGGTCGGATAAAACCGCTTGTTGTCGATCGTCACATATTCGCGGTTTTGCAAGGTCGAGATTATCGTCGCATAAGTGGACGGCCGGCCGATGCCATGTTCTTCCAAGGCTTTTACCAGACTCGCCTCGCTGTAACGCGGAGGTGGCTCGGTGAAGTGCTGGGTAGCTGCAATTTCATTCAATACAACAGGCCGCCCTTCTTCCATCGGCGGCAACAGGCTATCCTGATCGTCGGCTGCCTCCTTGCTGTCGTCCACGCCTTCCAGATACACCTTCATGAAGCCGGGATTGGTTACCGTAGAGCCGGTGGCACGAAATACGTTTTTATCGCTGCCGCAATTCAGATCGACCGCCACTTGATTCAAGGTGGCGTGGATCATCTGGCAGGCGACGGTACGCTTCCAGATCAGATCGTAGAGCTTGAATTGCTCCGCGCTGAGCCGGTCTTTCACCTGTTCGGGCAAACGCTGCACGGACGTCGGCCGAATAGCCTCGTGAGCTTCCTGAGCGTTTTTAGATTTGGTTTTGAAACGGCGCGGCTCTTTCGGCACATCATCGGCGCCATATTTTTCCGCGATCAGCGCCCGAATATCGGCAAGCGCCTCTTCGGCCAAATTAACCGAGTCGGTACGCATATAGGAAATCAAACCGACGGTTTCACCGCCCAAATCGATACCCTCGTAAAGCTGTTGCGCCACCATCATGGTCCGCTTGGTGGTAAAACCCAGCTTGCGAGCTGCTTCCTGCTGTAAGGTCGAAGTGATAAACGGCGGCGCCGGATTTTTACTGCGTTGCTTTTTTTCCAGCTTGGCGACGATCAGCTGACCATCGGCGGCTTCCAATAAGTTTTGCCTGACTTCAGTCGCTTGCGCTTCGTTGGTAAAACTGAATTGATTCAGTTTTTCGCCGTTGAAATGCGTTAATTTGGCTTTAAACGGCAACCCTTGTGCGCTGGCTTCGGCGGTATGCGACCAGTATTCACGAGTCTTGAACGCCTCGATTTCCATTTCGCGTTCGACGATCATCCGCAACGCCGGGCTTTGCACGCGACCAGCGGATAATCCGCGGCGGATTTTTTTCCACAGCAACGGCGATAAATTAAAACCGACTAAATAGTCTAAAGCTCGCCGCGCCTGTTGCGCATTGACCAGATTATTGGATAGCTCGGTGGGGTGAGCGATAGCCTCGGTGACGGCCTTTTTGGTGATTTCATGAAACACCACCCGCCGCACTTCCTTGTCTTTTAGCAGTTTTTTTTCCTTGAGATGCTCGAACACATGCCAGGAAATCGCCTCGCCTTCGCGATCAGGGTCAGTCGCCAGATAAAGTGTATCGGCATTTTTTATCGCTTTGCCTATCTCTTGCAGATGGCGTTGGTTGCGATCAATCACCTGGTATTTCATCGCAAAACCGTTTTCCGGATCGACCGCGCCCTCTTTGGGAATCAAGTCGCGGACGTGACCGTAAGAGGCCAATACCTGGAAGTCCTTACCCAGGTATTTTTCGATGGTTTTGCATTTTGCCGGCGACTCTACAATGACTAAACTTTTGCTCATGCTATCCGTAGAAAAATCAATGTAAAGAAGTGGGTATCAAGTCGTAAACTATGTCTTCCATTCGGGAAAAAGCGGCACTATCGCCGGGTTGACTTAATAACACCATCAATACAATCCATTTCAATTTATCCAGCGTAATATTTTCGTCTTTCAAGGCCATTGCCCGATCAATCGCTATCTCGCGATTAATCGGTGTCAAGATGCCGCTGTGCTCAAGATACATCAAGAAATTCCGGCATTCCATGTCGAACACGGAGATTTCCTGACCGCTAAAAATGCGGAACGAAGAGGAAACCGCCGGTGTGATGCTCTCAATTTCAGCTAAAGATTCCAGCCAATCGAACGCCTTGTTGACATCAGGCTGCTGAAAACCCGCATCCAGCAACTCGCTGGCAATCACGGCAGTATCCGGATAGTTATCGCTGTCGCCATCCAGATAATTCTCAAACAGATAAATGAGCACATCGAAAATATCTTCTTTCATTAGAACCTTTATTTGACTCTGAGGTAGCCACCACCGGCAAGTGCGGCAATGTAGCCTTGTAACTCCAGCACCAACAGCGTCGAGGAAACTTCTTCCGCCGACCAAGCGCTTTCTTGGACCAGAGCATCGACCGTTGTGGGACTGTACGGAATCAATTTCAATAGATTTTGCTGCTCCAGGTCAAGCGAAGTCTGCGCTAATTCCGACTCGGATCGCATATACCTTTGATTATAATGACCTAATTCCTCAAAAATATCTTGCGCGGTTTCAACTAATTTGGCGCCCTGGCGAATTAACGCATTACAACCGCGCGCCAAAGGGTTGTGGATCGAACCGGGAATCGCAAAAACCTCACGATTCTGCTCAAGCGCCAAGCGCGCGGTGATCAACGAACCGCTTTGCTGGGCGGCCTCGACCACCAACAATCCGACACACAAACCGCTGATGATGCGGTTTCGCCTGGGAAAGTGATTGGCTTTGGCACCAGTACCGGGTGGAAACTCGGAGACCAGCGCACCATGCTCAACTATTTGGGTAGCCAATTGCTTATGGCAAGCCGGATAAACGCGATCCAAACCGGTGCCGGCCACGGCTATGGTTTGCCCGTTTACGTTTAAAGCACCTTGGTGACTCGCGGCATCAATGCCCAAGGCCAAGCCACTGGTTACGACAAACCCAGCTGCAGCCAATGTCTCTGCAAATTGAATTGCCGTGCTGACGCCGACGGGAGAAGGGTTACGGCTACCAACTATTGCCAACTGCGGCTCTAGCAACAATGCAGGATTGCCTTTAACAAATAAAACCGGGGGAGGATTTGCAATTTCTCTCAGTTGCGCCGGATAGTCGGCATCGTCCAAGGTCAACGCATAATTTCCGGCTTGCTCCAGCCAACCAATATCGTCTTCGACCTTTTGCCAATCCGGTTTTTGCAGCGCATTGATGAGCTTTTCGCTGAAACCCAAGCCAGTTAAAGTGGTTCGCGACGCCGAGAATATCTGTTCTGGCTCAAAATGTGCCAGCAAGCGCTGAATGGCCTGACTGCCGACGCCGGGACTACGCAGCATCGCCAGCCAGTACTTGATTTGCGGATTGAGCGCGGCTTCCAAAACAGGTTAAAGAACAAACCGGAGCGGCTTAAACCAACCCGATTGAATATCGTTAGCTCGGGCATCCATTAGGGTGTCTGCACTCTATCCAGCGTGTGCATCGCAGCGGTTGCCTGCATCACTAAAGCATAGCTAACCCGTTCGAACGGCCGAAATACCATCAACACGCCAGCCAGTTCATCCGGCATTTTCACCGCCACAGCTTCCTGGGATTGATACCTATCCACGACGACATGCCCTTTGCGATACACATCCAAGGTATGCCCCACTTCCAAACCGTCGGCAGTACCTTTATCGATAACCACTACATCGCGCTGACCGATCTGCGACACACCACCCTTCACCTGAATGATGCTGCCCACCACCTGATGTTTAGGCGGTCTTGGAAAATAATTTAAGGCTAACTCACCCTCAGAAGTAGGCATCAAGCGGTCGCCGCGTTGAATTTCCATATCGGATTTATTAATCAGCAAGGTGGCCGGATCACCCGGTTCCTGTAGCGTGGTATCAGCGATATATTGCGCTTCGTAGCCCAAAATTTCCTTGGTAACCGGACTGACATAGGCCTTGCCTGCCCGGTAAATGGTATACCCCAAGCCTGGCGGGTTTTCGATGGCCCGAACGTAAACACCGTCTCCTGCCCCGGCGATCAAATGTTCACCGACAAAGCCGATGACATAAGGCGCCTGCTGCAACTCCTCCGCTGTGACGACTTTCGGCGAATTCAAGAATTGCACGATGGCATCGCTGGGAATCATTTTAATGGCTTGATCAATATCTGACTCGCGCACGCGCGGCAACAGTTTTTCGTCATTACCATCCGGTGAGAAGCTCAAGCGCGGCACACCGTTCACGTAGGAAAAATATAAGGTGTCGCCCGGGTAGATCCAATGCGGATCCTTGATTTGCGGATTGTTATGCCATAGCTGCGGCCATTCCCAGGGGTGCTGTAAAAACTTCCCGGAAATGTCCCACAAGGTATCACCTTTAACAACCGTGTACTGATCGGGATGATTGGGGTTTATTTTCAGCTCGTCGGCCCAAGCCACTGCGGCAAAAACCAGTGGTATCAATATTCCCAGTATCGCGCGAAAAAACATAATTTATCCTGCCAGAGCTTATAAAACCGTTCAAAATCCGCCGGACGAAGCGTCCAAAGGCAAAATCGGCAAGCGCCGCTGCTTTGCATGCCGCCCAGTCCAATTTGAAACAAATGCGTAGAAAATCAACCATCGATTTGCCGCACAGTTTAGATTAATTCGGGCATTATGCCAGCACGAGCCGTTCCAGACTAAACACGGCCCTATTTAGTCTTCACATTCAAACCCAAGGCAATTTCGGATAAAATCCCGCTATTACAGTTCGCAAGTGGAGTGATGGGTGAGTATTCTTAAAATTCTGGAGTTTCCCGATAAACGGTTGCGCAACGTCGCGGCCGAGGTAGACACAGTCGATGACAGCATCAAAACCTTGGTCGATAACATGATCGAAACCATGTACGCCGCCAAGGGCGTGGGCTTGGCGGCTACCCAGGTAAATGTGCATAAGCGCGTGATCGTGATGGATGTCAGCGAGAACAAGGACGAACCGATCTGCCTGATCAATCCGCAAATCATAGAGCGCGACGGCGTCGAAGAGTCCGAAGAAGGCTGCCTGTCCGTACCGGGCTTTTTCGAAAAAGTCAGCCGCGCCGAACATATCAAAGTCAAGGCGTTAAACCGCGACGGCGAAAGCTTTGAACTGGAAGCGCGCGACTTGTTGGCTGTCTGCATTCAGCATGAAATGGATCATCTGGAAGGCAAGTTATTCGTTGATTATCTCTCGGCTTTCAAGCGCAACCGTATCAAAGCTAAGTTGGATAAAATTCACAAGTCGCAAGGCTAATCAGGACATTTCATGAAAATCGTGTTCGCCGGTACGCCGGATTTTGCGGTTCCTACCCTACAAGCCTTGCTGGATTCGCCGCATCAAGTCTGCGCGGTTTATACTCAGCCCGACCGCCCCGCCGGACGCGGCCGCAAGCTGACCGCCAGCCCGGTCAAAGCCCTGGCCGTAGCCGCCAACATTCCGGTGTATCAGCCGGAAAACTTCAAAAGCCCAGAATCTATCGCCCAATTAGCGGCACTGGATGCCGATTTAATGGTCGTCGTCGCTTACGGCTTGATTCTGCCGCAAGCGGTTTTGGACATACCTCAACAAGGCTGTATCAATGTGCACGGTTCGCTGCTGCCGCGCTGGCGCGGCGCGGCACCGATTCACCGAGCCGTCATGGCGGGCGACGCTAAAACCGGCATCACCATCATGAAAGTCGTAAAAAAACTCGATGCCGGCGACATGCTATACAAAGCCGAATGCCCGATCAGCGCCGACGCCACATCCAGCAGCCTGCACGATCAATTGGCGCAAATGGGCGCCGAAGGGCTGGTTAAAGTGGTCGACCAGATAGCCAATGACTCGTTGCAAGCCGAACCGCAAGACGAAGCGCTGGTTACTTACGCCCACAAATTGGAAAAACAGGAATCCAACTTGGATTGGCAAAACTCTGCTGTAGAACTGGATCGTAAAGTCCGCGGCCTGAATGCCTGGCCGGTGGCGCAAACCCTGTATCAAGGCCAAGTATTGCGGGTCTGGCGCAGCCAGGTGCTTGATCGACCCGCAGAACAAGCACCCGGCACCATCAGTTGCGCGGAACATGCACTGGATGTCGCCACCGGCGACGGTGTGCTGCGCCTGCTGGAAGTGCAACTCCCCGGTGGCAAACGCATATCCGGCAAAGACTTTATGAATGCCCACCCCTCTGACCGCGTTATGCTTGGCCTATGAATCTGCGCGGCTGCTCGGCACAGATACTCGCCCACGTTCTCAACGACGGCCAATCACTGACCGCCGCGCTGGAACACGGCCTGCCCAAAATCAAGGATGTCAAAGACCGAGCTTTCGTCCAAGCCTTGTGCTACGGCGTCATCCGCCATTACTACGCACTAGATTTTATGCTGGGCCGCTTGCTCAGCAAGCCGCTCAAACAAAAAGACGGCGACATTAAAGCATTGCTGCTAATCGGCCTGTATCAACTGCAACACATGCGGGTTAAATCGCACGCCGCCGTGTCGGAAACGGTCGCCGCCACCAGCCATAAACCTTGGGCCAAGTCTTTGGTTAACGCAATACTCCGACAATATTTACGCGAGGCCGAAACCTTGCAGCAAGCCTGCGCCGCGGACACCCAAGCCCACTACAACCATCCGAACTGGATAGTGGATGTGCTGAAGCACGACTGGCCGGAACATTACGAAAAAATCCTCCACGCCAACGACCAGGCACCGCCGATGGCTTTGCGTGTCAACCTGTTGCAAGGCAACCGAGCCGCTTATCTGGACGAACTTGCCGCGCAAGGCATCGCCGCCCAACCGGTAGACTGCTGCGAGACGGCGATAAGACTAGACCAAGCCTTGGCCGTCGAGCAATTGCCCGCCTTTAGTCAAGGCCGAGTTTCAGTACAGGATTCTGCCGCCCAACTGGCCGCAGAACTGCTTGATGCGCAACCCGGCCAACAGGTGCTGGATCTATGCGCCGCGCCGGGCGGCAAGACGGCGGCGATTCTGGAGCACCAACCCGCTTTGGGCGGCCTGTTGGCGGTCGATGTCGATCAACAACGCCTGCAGCGCGTGACCGATAATTTACAGCGCTTAAACTTACAAGCCGAAACCTTAGCCGCCGATGCCAGTCAATCCGGATCATGGGCTGGCGACCGCCAATTCGACCGGATACTGCTGGACGCGCCCTGCTCCGGCTTCGGCGTGATCCGCCGGCATCCGGACATCAAATTACTGCGCCGCGCCGACGATATTGCCGCCCTGCAAGCGCTGCAAACCAAGATTCTTGATAACGCCTGGCAATTACTGAAGCCCGGCGGCATCTTGCTGTATGCCACCTGTTCGGTCCTAAAACAGGAAAACGAAGAGCAAATCGCCGCTTTCCTGGCTCGGCATAGCAATGCCAGCGAAATTCATATCGAGGCGCACTGGGGCATGTCCCGTCCGCACGGCCGGCAAATCATCACCGGTGACCGGCAAATGGACGGCTTTTATTATGCCAAGCTTTACAAAGCCCCTTAGTTACGCGGCATTGATGCTCTGCCTGCACATTGCGCCAGGCATGGCTGAAGCCGGAGAATATGCCGCGCGCATCGAATATGCCGATTTGGATCGTGTCGATGACGGTTATGACGTGCAGGCTCATATCGATTACCAGCTCAGTCCGACTGCCAAAGAAGCGCTGCACAAAGGTGTGCGGTTAACCTGGGACGTCGCGATAGAACTGCGCCAACCCGGGGTGCTGTGGGATACGATAATCCATAAACACAAACTGACTTACAGCCTGCAATTCCATGCCTTGCTGAATCAATATGTGGTGCAAACCCCGTTCGACCGCAGCGAAATGTTTTTAACCTTGAGCGCGGCCATGAATTTCATGGCGGCCGTGCATGACAGCATGCCAATTCCCGCCGAACAAGTGACAGCCGGCACGCCTTACCTGCTGGCGGTAAAAACTCAATTCAACCGCGAGCAGTTGCCAATACCGCTGCGTCCGGTCGCCTATCTGGACAACCAGTGGTTTCTTTCTAGCGCCTGGCACACATGGCCCATTCAAAAATAAAATTACCGGCCAGCGCCACGATTATCCTGCTGTTCGGCTTCGTATTGCTGTCGCTGCAATTGATGAGCAGCGCCACCCAAGAATCATCGGAACTCGGCGAAATGTATTCCTGGCTGTTGGTCATCAACACGCTGGGATCGGTGATTTTGCTGGGCTTGGTGGCGTTCAACACCTATTCGCTGGTGCGGGAATTAAAGAAAAAGGAGGCCGGCTCTCGGCTGACCACGCGCATGGTGTCCTTGTTCGTGTTGCTGGCTTTGGCGCCGGCGGCCATCGTGTTTTATTTCTCAGTGCAATTTCTGCATCAAGGCATAGACAGCTGGTTTAACGTGGAAGTAGACCGGGCGATGGACGATGCACTGGAGTTGAGCCAGTCCTCGCTGAATCAACGCATGAACTGGCATATCAAGCAAACCAAGCAAATGGCCGATCAACTCCGCGACAAATCGGAGGCCCTGATCGCGATGGAAGTGGGCTCGCTGTGGGCGGATTCCGGGGCATTGGAGATTGCGGTATTTTCCAACCAAGGCCGGGTATTGGCCTCCAGCAGCGTCAACCCCAGCGATATTTTGCCGCACCTTCCCGATGAACAAATCTGGCTACAGCTGCGGCAGAATAAGGAATATTTTGCTTTCGATCCCGGCGATAATGATGAAATGCTGGTACGTATCATCGTGGCTATCGAAGCGGATCAAAGCCGATTTTTGCAAGCCTTGTTTCCGATTCCGGTGCGGGTAACCGACTTGGCCGACTCGATTGAATTTGCCTTCATCCGTTACCAGGAAATGAATTTCCTGCGCGACTCACTGAAAACCAGCTTCTCGCTAATCCTGCTGCTGGTGTTGCTGCTCAGCCTGTTGGCTGCGATTTGGGTGGCTTTTATCAGCATCCGCAACATCGTCGCGCCGGTTAAAGAGCTGGTAAAAGGCACGCAAGCGGTCGCCGACGGCGATTATCAGCAACAACTACCGGTGATGAATCAGGATGATCTGGGCTTTTTGGTGGAATCCTTCAATCAAATGACCCGGCGCATCGCCCGCTCCCGCGACGAAACCCGTGTTGCCGGTCTGGAAGTGGAAAACCAACGCGCGTATCTGGAAACCATCCTGGCCAATCTCACGGCCGGGGTCATCAGTTTTGACGCCGCCTTTTACATCCGTACCGCCAACCAGGCCGCCTACCGGATTTTACATATCCCGGTCAGTCATTTCGTCGGCGAGACTTTACCGACTTTGGCGACCCTGCACAGCGAACTGGCCGATGTACTGAATGCGATCCAAAGCCTGCTGGAAAAAGCCGACGATATTTGGGAGCAACGCATCGTGTTTCTCGGCCCCAACGGCCGTCAGGAACTGTTGTGCCGAGGTACGCCACTGTTCTCGCAGCACGGCGCCCGCACCGGCGCGGTGGTAGTGTTCGACGATGTCACCGACCTGATTCAGGCACAGAAAAACGCAGCCTGGGGCGAAGTGGCGCGGCGTCTGGCGCATGAAATCAAAAATCCGTTGACGCCGATCCAACTGTCCGCCGAGCGTTTACAGCACAAGCTCTCCAAGGAATTACAGGACGGTTCCGCCGAATTTCTGCAACGCGGCACCCGCACCATCGTCCAACAGGTGGAAGCCATGAAGCGGATGGTGGACGATTTTTCCGAATACGCCCGCCCGTCCAAGAAACAAGTGGAAAAAATCAATCTGGTTGATCTGATTCAGGAAGTCGTGGCTTTATACCTGCCCTCCGGCATTGTTTTCAGCACCAAGTTTGCAAGCGACCGGGTGCTGGTCGAAGCGGACCCGGTCAGCCTGCGCCAAGTACTGCACAACCTGATCAAAAACGCCCAAGAGGCCACCACGGCGCCCTGCCGCATCGAGATCAAAATCGCCAAAGTCAGCCGGAACAACACCGACTATGTCGAATTGGGCATCTACGACAACGGCAACGGCTTGAACGCGGAACAGCTTGAAACCATTTTCGACCCCTACGTAACCAGCAAGGCCAAAGGTACCGGCCTGGGCCTGGCTATTGTCAAAAAGATCGTGGAAGAACATGGCGGGGTGATTTGGGTGGATACGTCTTATAATGGCGGCGCGGGGTTTTTACTCCAGCTGCCGGTTTTTGAATTTGGGAACTTTAAATGAATAAGCAAGCACCGTATATTTTGGTGGTCGATGACGAGCAGGACATTCGTCAGTTGGTGTCGGAAATTCTTGAGGATGAAGGTTACGATGTCGCCATGGCGGAAAACGCCACGGAAGCTAAAGCCCTGAAAAATCAGCGCCCGCCTAATCTGATCCTGCTCGACATCTGGATGCCGGACAGCGACGGCATCACGCTGCTGCGGGAATGGGTCAGCGAAGATGACGCACTATGTCCGGTGGTTATGATGTCCGGACATGCCTCAGTGGAATCAGCCGTGGAAGCGACTCGGCTTGGCGCCTACGACTTTTTGGAAAAGCCATTATCGCTGGCTAAGTTGCTGCTGATCGTCGAACGCGCACTGGAGACCAGCTCTTTGCAGCGCGAAAACGCCGGCTTGAAACAACAGCTGATGATAGGCGTGGACCCGGTCGGCAAAAGCGCGGTGGTGGAACGTACCAAGGATAAGTTAAAGCGCCTGGCTCAGCACGACGCCAGAGTGTTATTCGTCGGCGAAGCCGGGGTCGGTAAGGAAATGTTCGCCCGCTATTTGCACAACAATAGTTCGCGGCGCGACGGCTCGTTTGTTGATGTGTCGGTCGGCAGTATCTCCCCGGAAAACTCGGCGGTGGAGTTTTTCGGCCGCGAAGACAACGGCCGAGTATATCGCGGCCTGTTGGAACAAGCTCATCGCGGCACGCTATTTCTGGGTGAAATCGGCGGCATGGACCCGGAAACTCAAACTCGCTTGCTCAGTGCGCTGGAATCCAGCTCGTTCCTGCGGGTTGGCGGCAGCCAAGCGGTGCGTGTTGACGTACGAGTCGTCGCTTCCACCCGCATGTCTTTGGAAGAAGAAGTCAACAGCGGCCGCTTCCGTCAGGATCTTTACTATTTGCTGAACGTCGTGACACTGGAGATTCCGCCGCTACGCGAACACAGTGAAGACGTACCCAGCCTGTTGAATTTTTATGTCGATCATTTCGTCACCCAGGAAAAGCTGCCGTTCCGGCGTTTCTCGATGGCCGCGCAAAATTATTTGCGTAATTACAGCTGGCCGGGTAATGTACGCGAACTGCGTAATCTGGTACAGCGGCTGATGATACTCGGTGCCGGCGACGACATTGAGCTTGACGAAGTCAAAACCGCGCTGGGTTCGATCGCCGAACAACCCAAACTAGGCTTGAATGTACCGGAGTTTTTTAATTTGCCGCTGAAGGAAGCCCGCGACCATTTCGAAAAATCCTACCTGGAATATCATTTCGAAAAAACCGGCGGCAGCGTCGCCAAACTGGCATCGGCTATCGGCATGGAGCGCACGCACTTATACCGAAAATTGCACTCCCTGAAAATTAAGCTTTAATTGGACTTGAAGTTAACGCCCCTATTAAGTACAATTCACGGTTTTTATAGCCTCAACAGACTAAAAAGCAAAGATGAAAACATTTAGTGCAAAGCCCGCAGAAGTTAAGCGCGATTGGTACGTGATTGATGCAGAAGGAAAGACATTAGGTCGCCTTGCTACTGAAATTGCACGACGTCTTCGCGGAAAACACAAACCCGAATTCACACCACACGTTGACACCGGCGATTACATCATCGTCATCAACGCCGAAAAAATCGGCGTGACCGGCAACAAAGAAAAAGACAAAATGTATTACCGCCATACCGGTTATGTCGGCAACATGAAGTCAGCTTCTTTGGGCAAGTTAAGACAAACTTTCCCGGACCGGATCATCACCACCGCCGTACAAGGCATGCTGCCCAAAAATCCATTGGGCCGCGCCATGTTCAAAAAATTGAAAGTTTACGCAGGTTCTGAGCATAATCATCAATCTCAGCAACCTAAAGTTTTAGAATTCTAAGCAGGTAGATAGTTTATGGCAGCTCAATACTACGGAACAGGTCGTCGCAAAAGCGCAATCGCTCGCGTCTACGCCACAGTCGGTTCAGGAAAATTCACCATCAACAAACTCCCTGTTGAACAATATTTCGGCCGCAAAACCGACGAAATGATTGCCAGACAACCTTTGGAGTTGTTGGGTAAAACCGGTGATTTCGACATCAACATCGTCGTTACCGGCGGCGGCCCTTCAGGCCAAGCTGGCGCCATTCGCCACGGTCTGACCCGTGCATTGATGGTTTTCGACGAAGCCTTGAGACCACCATTGAGAAAAGCCGGTTACGTAACTCGCGATGCTCGTGAAGTTGAACGTAAAAAAGTCGGCTTGCACAAAGCCAGAAAACGTCCTCAATACTCAAAACGTTAAACGTTTCTTATTGGGAACAAAGAAAAGCCGCTACTCAGCGGCTTTTTTTATACCTATTGCAACCGTAAAACTAATTGACCCTGTGCCCAGCAAGCGTAGCTCTGATCTTTCCAGCCAAGGTATCGATAGCGTGCTGAGTGACTTTCTGATGACTACCCTTCAACTCGATGTCATAACGCGCTACCGCCGCTCGCTTATTAACGTCGATCAAATATACCCACAGATACGAGAACAAAAAGCTCGGTTTGCTATGTTGACCAACCAGCACCCAATCCGCACCCCGCTGCTGCCCCAAGTCTGCTGCCAAATCGTGAAAGCGAAACAAGTAGCCAAAGCCGCTGTTGGCGGTTTTCTGACTTTCCGCATCGACAGCTACGATTTGATAAGCACCCGACCGGCTTAAGGCTGCCATCAACAAAGGCGCCATACTGGAAGTGCGGCTAATTTCCGTCGACGTGTTCGGCAGCGACGTTATGTCGTTCAATTCAAAATCCAAAACCGCTATCCGCGGCGCGGCGTTGACCTCTGCGGCTGACATACCCACAACCAACGACACGCATTTAATCAAGCTGACAATATTCATAATACCTCCGAACCCAGATAACGACTCACCGGAAACCATCGCTCCAAACCCCCAATACCGGCCATCGCAGACCATACCGCTTCGCGCGGTATAGCCATAATATTTCTGACAGTCACTGTTTTAAGCATGTTGAGCCTCCCAATTAAGCCGATTTAGAGGATCTCAGCTTAAGTAAGCAACTGCCGCCCGTAAGCCGACATTCACCCGGCAAACTCGGGCAAATTGCCCGCATCTCGCTATCAAGCTATTCAGCACCCACTCAACTACCTAAAATGCCTTTTCAGCAACATCCACCGACTATCAGCGCGCCACGAATCGATCATGAATCTAAAACTGTATTTGTTAACCCGCATTGCGGGGGTAGCCTTACTGTGTTTACTCGCGACGCTGACTTATGTGCTGCATCGCAGCGCTCAACAATCGGCAGCGCAAGCACAAAACACCTTAGCCGCGCTGGGCAAACAACTGGAGTTACAGTTATTCAAAGCCAGCGCGGGCGAAAACCCGGCCAACCCCTTCCCGGATTTTGACTTATGGAAACAGACCGCTAGCGAACCGGGCATTTGTGCCAGCTATCTGGCTAATGACGGCGAAACGATGCGGAACTACTGCAAAGGCATCGACTTGTCCACCCATCACTATCCTGAGTATTTTTCCGAACTATATCGACGAATTTTTGGACCGAACTTCGACTGGCAGCGGCCGATAACTTACAACGGCCAGGCTTACGGCGTATTAACTGTTTCGGTTAGCGCAGAGTTGTCAATAACCCGCGCTTGGGACGACGTCCGAGATTTACTGGCGTTGTCGGCGGTAACGATCACAGCGGTTTGCTTGCTGGTTTACTTGGCCATCAGCCGGGCCTTACTTCCCGCTCAGACTATTGTGGCGGGATTAAACCGGCTCAGTACAGGCGATTTGGCGTTCCGACTACCCGCGTTCGACTTAGTGGAATGGCGGCACACCGCCACGGCAATCAACCAACTCGCCGACAATCAGCAACAACTCTTAGCGGAACGGCAAAAACTGGCTGTGATGTTGATGAACTTGCAGGAAGAGGAACGCCACTGCCTGGCACGCGAACTTCACGACGAATTAGGCCAATGCTTGACTGCAATCCACGCCGTCACGACGGTCATCGCTCAAACGGCGCAGCAAAATTGTCCTGAGCTAGTCACAGAGGCCGAGCAAATATCCCGCTTTACCCAAGCCATGCAACAAAGTGTGCGGAACTTATTGACTCGCTTACGCCCGGCGGAGCTGGAAGAATTAGGCTTGGACGCCAGCCTGTGCACCCTGGTGGCAAGCTGGAACCGTCTGGGCAAGACGCACTTTAGCCTGCGCATCATCGGCGATTGCAGAACGTTGACGGAATCGCTGGCAATCAGTCTGTTTCGCATCACCCAAGAGGCCGTCAGCAATATCGCCAAACATGCCTCTGCCAGCCGAGCCGATATTACACTAACAATCAACGGCACCGAGACATCGATCACCATACAAGACAACGGCAACGCCAGCACTTTGCCGTTTGTGCCAGGCGACGGCATAGGCTTGCTGGGCATGCGCGAACGCATCCTTGCCTTAAACGGCAAATTCAATTTAAGCATAGCCAAGCCGCATGGTCTGATAATCGAAGCCCGCTTGCCAACAGCGCAGTCGGAGAGCGCCCAATGACTGAGCAAACCACTATCAGTATTTTGCTGGTAGACGATCACGCAATAGTCCGGGAGGGCTACCGCTCGCTGCTCAGCAAACAAACAGACTTAAAGGTCATTGCCGAAGCCGCGAACGGCGTAGACGCCTATTGCCTATACAAGGAATGCCAACCCGACGTGGTCGTAACCGATTTAACCATGCCCGGCTCAAGCGGCCTGGAATTGATAGGCCGCCTCAAACAACGCGACCACAAAGCCAGGATACTGGTTTTCAGTATGCATCAAAACCCCAGCTTTGCCCGCCAAGCCTGCCGTGCCGGCGCTTTGGGTTATGTCACCAAAAGCAGCACACCGGATTTGCTGTTGCAGGCGATCCGGCACGTCTATCTTGGCAAACACATTCTCAGCACCGACATCGCCCAAGCGTTGGCGTTGGAAAAACTCGGCAATGATTCGATAGCACTGAATAGTTTAACCGCCAGAGAATTCGAAATTCTGCGCCTACTGGTCGAAGCCAACACGCAAGACGAGATTGCCAATACGCTTAACATCAGCCGGAAAACCGTCGGCAACTGCCATTACCTGATCAAAAACAAACTGGGAGTGAACAGCGACATCGAGTTGACGCGGTTAGCGATCAAACTGAATGTGGTTAGCTTACTGGACTTGACCGATCCAGCTCAAGCAGGCCACTATTAACCCGGCGCTATTTATCACGGGTATTCCGTTCGCGCTGAGCTCGCCGAAGCCCAGACGGGCGCGCCCTTCGATAAACTCAGTTATCGATTAATTGATCGCATAGTGTTCACGCACCACCAGCGCCTCCGCCAATGCCAAATGCCCGGCTGCATTAAACAATATGCGCTGCTCGGTGAAAAATTCTGCAGCGGCATCAATGGTGTCCATTATCACCGCGACCACAAAACGCTCAGCGTGAGTGGATGCCACCATTTTTTCCGGTACGGCACATTCTATCCGCAAAGTCTGCGAGGTTTTATCGAACGAATGCAAACGCAAACCCTCGAAATCAGCCCTCTCCTGGCGGCTGGGTAATAGAAATATCAAGTCCAGGATCGGCGTCCGTTTTTGTATCGGCTCATCACGAAATCTTGCCAAATCAACGGCAATTTTCGTAATAGCTTTGGCGATGACACTCTCGTCAAGCGCACGGTCCGGCATCATGGATGCAATGTGTATAGTCATATCAACCTCACTAAATAGTCCGTTTTTTAGTCTACTCAGCAAATCCCGTTCCAAGTTACTAATTGACAGCAACAAAGCCGGCAAACCGCTTTTAGTGAGCAATCCGGCGCCCTGTGTGGCTCAACAAAGGCAATTATTCAGAGGGGCGCGTTAATAACAGGAAGAGATATTTGTTACAAAACCCACATAGCCGGCAAATGCAACCACATAGACGGGACAAACCACAAAGGGTTTTCGATCGCTGCAAGCCGATTGCGAGGCTTCAGTAAGCCTCAATCGGCTTGCAGCAACAACCGCCGCAAAGCATAGCACCGGGCCGGCGTAACCAATGCCGCGCAGTTGTTGCCGACTCGGTTCTGCAATACTCCAGAGCCGTCATCACCGCCAAATCCGGACTCTAATTCAGGAGCCAAACTCAAGCCACCGCCGGAACACGAAACGCTAAGGGCCGAATTAACAGCAGCAACACTCAATTCGTGAACCAGCCACGCACTGGCCGAACCATACTCGTCGGGAATAGTTCGCAACTGCCCACCCGCCTCCACTGCAAACTCGCATTGCTCCAAGCCCAAAGCAATTCCGCGACCGACTGCTTTGACAAAGGCCTCTTTCTTGGTCCATAACCGATAAAATGCGTCCGCCTGCCACTCCACCGGCAGTTCGCACCAATCTTGATACTCCCGCACGGAAAAGCAACGCTGCGCCAAATTTTCAAAATTGCGCCGCAGCTTAACCGTCTCCACATCAATTCCAATGTCAGCAAAATTAGCGATGGCTATTAACAATAAATCAGCAGTATGCGAGATATTGAATTGTAAAGGCTCATCAATCAAACCCGGCTTGCCGTAGGGGCCGGACACGAATTTTAACGTCGCCGGATCGGCCGCCAAATAGCCGGCCAGCGTTTCTCTCAACATGCCGCGCGTGGCAACGTAGCGATCACGTAAGGTTGGAAGCTTGATCGCTTGCGCCTTCAACATTTCGTCGTCCGATAATCGCGACGCCAATCGCGCTAATGTGTCGGCAGATACGCTCAATCTGCCTTGCCAAACATCCACGAAATACGCACTCACCGCTACGCGCCCTCGCCGCCAGCCGTTAGCAAATCCAGCGCCGCCAGCCGTTCCGACAGTAGCGCAAAGCTGACATACTCCTGTTCCAGGCGCAGCCCACGGCCATAACGATGATCCCGCAACACGTCGTATAGCGCCGCCTCGTCCACTGTCAAATAAGCCAATTCGGCGTTAATCGGGCTAGCTTCTTCGACCCATTGCGAGCGATGCGCGATTAAAGTGGCCTCGTCCATCAGCAAGGATTGGGCTTGCGGAAAATGCTGGCGAAACTGGCTGAGGATAGCGAAGCCGTGGGTGTCGATGTCACCCCAATAGTGAATTTCCTTATCCTTCAACCATTCGGCTTGCGCCAAGGCATCGAACCCGTAGCCTCTGCCGAAGATCACCATGCTATCGGCAAACGGCGGAAACGCCAGGCCGTTGATGTCGTTTTCGGTGACGAATACCCGCTTGACCTGCAAATTCAAAGTCGCGAATTCCCCGGCGGTCACCGTCAGATCGCTCAAGCCGGCAATCCGCAGCCGGCTATCCAGTAAGCGGAAACGAATCGTCGCCGGCTTCGCCAAAAAGCCGTAGCGCAACTCGAAGCCGGCGACGCCGGTTTGCGTAGCATCGATCGCCGCGGCCGGCAACAGCAAATCCAGCCATTCGCCAAGCAACTTCTTGCGGCTTTCGATGAATTTGCTGTCGATACGGGGCAGGCTGGTTTGGCGTAGATAAATGCCTGGCCGAGGATGTTTTACGACCCAGCCAGCCACGCTCAACAATTTTTGCCATTCGTCGGCGTGCTCCAAGACACGTAACGGATATTTCAATAACCAAGGCCGCAGGGCGGCGAAATCGTCAACCAGCGATGCCGCCAATTGCCCGAAAACCGCCAATTCCTTGGCTTTTTTCAAATACGCCGCCGCGTCGTCCGGCTTGTCGAAAACCACCGCCGCCGGCAAACGGTTGCGCCCCGACAGCCGATGATTGATGTCGCGCCATTCGACGGCAAAATGCTTGGCGTCAACGGCCAACCAAGGCTCCACCCAAACCTGTACGGCGGTGAAATCGGCGGCCAGTTGCGCCGGGCTGGGTGGTTTTAACGGAATCCGCAGCGGAAACAATCCGCTGGGCGCCAAGCTTTCCGTCAGGATTTGCCCGCGCTGCCAGCGTTTGTCCAGTTCGCCGCGCAACTCGGCCGGCGAGGTCCAGGCCGGCTTGCTCATCCGCCGCGTGCCGCGCGTTCGGCACGATACTCTTCGATGCTCAAATTGCGCAGCTTGGACGCACGTCCTTCCTCGTTATGCACGAAGCCGACCGCCGCGACGTAGGGCTCGATGATGTGAATTTTCTGCAGCGGCGTGACGATCAGCAATTGCAGATTGAGCTTTTCGAACAGCCGTAAGCCGTATTGCGCCGATTCGTCGGAGCCGCGGCCGAAGGCCTCGTCGATCACCACGAAGCGGAAGGAACGCGAACGCACCGCGCCCCATTCCAAACCAAACTGATAAGCCAGACTGGCGGCCAGTATCGTGTAGGCCAGTTTTTCCTTCTGGCCGCCGGATTTACCGCCGGAGTCGGAATAATGCTCGTGTTCGCTGCCGTCTTCCCGCCAGCGCTCGCTGGCGCCGAAATTGAACCAATTGCGTACGTCGGTAACCTTGGCTGTCCAGCGCCGGTCTTGCTCGGCCTGGCCCTCGCGGCCGCGAAAACGCTCGATGATTTTTTTGACTTCCAGAAACTTGTTTTCCGAATATTGCTCGTCGTCGGAACCGGTCAGCGCGCCCTCGGTGCAGGCGCGTAACTCGCTTTGAAAGTCGCGCACGTCGGCGTCCGGCGTCGGTTGCGCTTCCAGCACGATGAAGCGGTTGGTGTTGTAGTCGATCTGAGTCAAGGACTCGTTGATCAGGGCGATGCGCTCCTTGATGGTTTCCCGCTCGCGGGCCAGTTGCGACTGGAAGTTAGCGACCTCGCGGATGGTGTTTTCGTTGAGCAATTCCTTGAAGCGAGCCTCGAAGCGCGGCAAGTCGTCGCTTTGTAAACCTTCCAGCATGGTTTGATATTCGTGGGCAGCGGCGATGCCGACGTCGACTTCCTGGGTTTCCAACGGGAAGGCCGCGCAATAGCCGCGCATCGCGTCGATGATCTTGTCGCGCAGATAATTGAGCTTTTTGGTCTCGTTTTCGATGCGGGTCTGCAGCCAGCCTCGCATGTCTTGTTCGCGGTTGTCGCAGGATTCCACCGACAAATGATATTCGCCCAAGGCTTCCGGCCGCATCGCCTCCAGTTTGGGGTAACGCTCGGCATGAGCATCACCGGCTTTGTCGAGCAGGGTTTGGGTTTGTTGCAGCAGTAATTCTGCGTCGGTTTTTTTCTGTTCAGTTTTCGAACGTCTATCCTTGTGCTCCTCCAGCTGCCGCTCGGTATCCTGCAAGGTCTCGACCAAGGTATTCAAACTCTCGGTGAGTTGCTTAAGCAGATCCGACGCCGACTCCAACTGCATCTTTTCGTCTTCCAGTCTGGCGATTTCACCGGCCAGCGGCCGCCAGTCAAGTTCGCGGAAGTCGCGGTATTCGTCCAGTTTGGACAAGGTTTTCAATTGTTCTTTGACGGCCGTTGCTGCCTTGTCCAGTTGCGCCAATTGGGCGGCCAGCTCGGCCAACTGGTTTTCCAGAACCTTGGCTTTATGTTCCAGCACGGCGATCTTGGCGGAGTTCGACCAACCCAGCACATAACGGCTGCGGTCGTCGAGGCGGTGGCGGTCGTCTTTTTCGTGGCGTTCGCCCGGCGCCTTGATCTGGCCGGCGCGGCTGATGGCTTTTTGTTCGCGGCGGAACTGTTCGGGCGTCGCGCAACAGGCCACGTCGAAACGGTGGGCGATTTCCCGCTCCAGCCAGTCGTAAAATGCCGAATCCGGCTTGACCGCCAGCTTGTGAACCAAGGAATCGCGATGCAGATTCGGCAGTTCGGCGCGTTGGCCTGGGCGCACCCGAAAATACACCAGCCGGCCCTTTAGATGAGTCTGGTCCACCCATTCGGCGACTGCGGCATAATATTGCTCCGGCACCAGCAGCGACAAGCCGAAACTGCGTAATAACCGTTCCGCCGCGCCTTCCCAGTCCTTTTCCTCGTCGCGCACCTGTATCAGTTCGCCGGCGAAAGGCATCTCGTCTTCAGCCAAGCCCAGCGCCGAACACAGCATCCGCCGCAGTTGGATTTGAATATCGTCGATATTGCTGCGGCGCGCCTTCAGGCTGTCGATTTCGGCTTGCAAAGCTTGATGTTCCTTCATCCCTTGCGCGAAGGCGACGCCGGTTTCGCTGGCTAGATTCTGCAAATTCGCCTCGCGCGCCGCCGCGCTGTCCTGCAAAGCGGCAAATTGCTGTTGCTGGGCCAGAAAGGCGTCGGCGTCTTCCGGGGCCGGCAAGTCCAAGGTCCGCACCAGTTGTTCGTGACGTTTGGCCTTGTCGCGGCGGCGGCTCAGTTCGCCTTGCAGGCGCAGAATGTCTTCGGCGATGCGCTCGATGCGGTCGCCGCCATTGTCGGCGATGTTGCGGCGCAGTTCGCGTTCCTCGCTTTGCTGTTGCTGCTTGCGTTCGCTCAAGCGTTCCACTTGCGCGCCTTGTTTGCTCAACTCGTCGGCCAAACCGGCCAAACGTTTTTCCAGCAAGCCGAGCTTTAGACCGGCGAAATAAGGCCGCAGCGCCTCGCGGCAGGCGCGCAGTTCCTCGGTTTGTTCGGTCAATTGCGTGTGTTTGTCGTAGTCGCCGACCAAGGGCGTCAACAAGCCAACTTGGCGTTTGGCCTTCAGAACCGCGTCGTGGGCGCGGTTCAGGTCGTCGAAATGATTGATTAGCGCGGTGATGCGCGGCGCGACTTCTGAGGGTTCCAGCATGTGGCTACGCACGAAGTCGGTCAGATTGCCGACCGATTTCATCGATACGGTTTGATGGAACAGTTCCAGCGCCTGTTCGTTGTCGATGCCGAAGCGGCGGCGAAACCAGGCACCGTAAGGCGGAAAGCTGTCGTGCAACTCGGCGCCCAGGCCGCGCAACTTTTTACGCAATTGGCCTATGTCGCTGCCGAAATCGGCGAAGTCGGCGGCGATGCTCAAGTCGCGTTCGCAACCGGCATACAGCCGCGCCGGTTGACCCTGGCGGTCGGCGATCCAGAACACTTGCGCCAAAGTCACGGTCTGGTCGTAGCCGGCGTTGTGGAATACGCCCAATATCACCGAATAACTATTGTCGCCGCGCAAGGCCACCGGTTTGGCGCTGCCGCTGACCTCGTTGCGCTCGGATTTGTAATGGCCCAACACATAGGAACGCAGGCTGCGCTCCTTGGCATCCGCGCCGGCGGCTTTGTTGTAGGCGATACGGTGAGCCGGCACCAATAAAGTGGTCACCGCATCGACCAGCGTCGATTTGCCGGAACCGATGTCGCCGGTCAACAGCGCGTTGCGGCCATTCAAATGCAAGACCCAAACCCGGCCGTCGAAGGTTCCCCAGTTATAGACTTCCAGGCGTTGCAAACGAAAGCCGGACAAGGCGTCGTCGTCGACGAAGTCCAGGGAGAATTGCAGGTCGTTATTGATGGTCATGGCGCGGCGGAATTTTGGTCAAGACGCTGTAAAACGGAATGGACGTACTCCCTCCCTGCGCGAATGCCGCTTAGGTTAAGGAGCCTCCCCCTTTGCAAAAGGGGGATCGAGGGGGATTTATTTAGAAAATCTCCCCTAGCCCCTCTTTGAAAAAGAGGGGGATAAACCACGATATACCTAACGGGATTATCCCGGCGAGAAAGAGCGGCGGGGATCAATCTACGAACAATCACTCTCCGCCTTCCCCGCCGCTAACTAACTGCGTTTGATACTCCGCCAGCCGGGCGTCGAATTCCGACAGCCATTGAGCATCGACGAAAGCTTTCAATATCCGCCTGACTTCATAATTGGCCGACTGCCCGGAAGCCGCCTTGAGTTTGCGCAAGAAACCCAGTTCGACCACCTTGTTGATATGAGTTTCGATCTGATCGATCAGCCGCGCCTCGTTGCTGCGTGGCGGCAAAAACACCCGGATCAACTCGACGATGTCCTCGCGCGACAAGACCAACCGAGTCTCGCCGCCACCGCGGTCGAACTCGGCCAAACGCTTGCGCAGCAAGGCCAACAGTAAGCTGACTGGAAACGACAACGGCCGGCGCGCGATCAAACGCGGCAACTTGGCGGCCGCTTCGTCGTCTTCGGCATCCGCCTGCCGCGAACGCAAAAACGCATAACCCTCGGCCTCATCCAACACCAACTCCAAACCCAACACCGCCACGTAATCCCGCACCCTGGCCTGCAGATTCAGCAAGGCGTTCCACAAACCGCCGTCGCTTTCCTGGTAGATCACTCCTTTCAATAACGGAATGACCAAGGCCGACAGGTCGTATTGCGGCGCCATCTCTAGGTCGGTTTCCGTCATGTTTATCTCGTATTGATTGAGCAGGCGTTGAATTGCGCGTATTTTAGGGCAAAACTAAAACCAACAGAGATAATCTGCTTTGTGATTCGATGCCACTATCCATGACCAACTGGACTGGAAAAACGGAATTTTACGCGCTTAACAAACAAAGCCCCATGAATCTTCAGACGGGTTTTTCAACCGGCTATAAACGGGGATGGCTGCTTTGACCATATTTAAATGTTTATGGCTGGGTAGCAAAACCCTCCTCGTAGAGGGGAATCTTGCCTACGACTATTGACCTGACTTAAATACGGCTAAATCACTGTTACTGATCCAGCCGCGGATCATTTTCTTTGTCCCTGGGTACTCAACCTGCAGCCAGTCTCCCTCGGCACCCACCACGCCAACAACATCCCCTTTCACCAAATAAGACTTGAGTTTGGCGTCAGCCTTAGGTTCGGAATGGAAGTAAGTCTTGGGACTCGATATGACCCTCAACTCAGTCCATTGGGTTTCCGTCACCTTATCGTAATTCAGGCCTTGTTCGATGGCCGGTGGCAACAGCATTCCGCATCCTGGATGTTCGTTACCGTGCTCCACCTTCAAATTGACTCCGGCGGCCTGGATGCGGAGTTCGCCGGGAAAGTGATCAACATTCCATGTCGTCAGCGAGGCCGAATCTCCATTTGATTGTCCACGCAGGTAAAAGCTGCAGGTTTTGCTCACGCCTTCCCCTTGCTCTTCACGATAGTAACCGGTAATTTGGCCGTCCGGCGCCACCGCCAAGCGGAGTTGCTCATAAACACCCGAGTGAAATTGGTTGGTTTCGACGGCTCCGACATCGGTCGCCATCAATATTGCCATGATGAAACCAAAACGATTAAACATGATCAGCTTCCCCCGTGGCGCTTGTAGGCTTGTTCAAGCAAAACATCATAATTTCCATAATCCTCTCCGTTGTATAAGGTCGCAATGGTCGCGAATTTCTTGTCTTTAAGGGCTTGTAAGCGAGCAGGTTTGGCCTTGCACCAGCCAACGAAAGCATCGAGTTGACCGCGTTCGCCCGCTTTCATGGATGCCACAAAGTCCTCGACTTTGCTAAAGCCGCAATCTTTGAAGTTGAAGCCCATTACTTGAAACATACCCCACGAACAAGCCTGCAACGCAGCGTCGGAATCCAAGGCGATGGCGTCGTTGAGGGTTTTCCAGGCGGTTTCCTGATCCTTATTATTGGCTTGCCACTCCGGCCCCGCTTTCTTGACATATTTGTAAGACAGCATGGGATGCGTTTGGTCGTATTTCTTATTCGTCAATTTCCTAAACCAATGCCCTTCGAAGGCAATGACCGGCAGGCCGGCGGGGCCGAATCCGCTTTTCCCGCCCGACTCCACTTCGGCAAAGGCCTTGACCATGGCCAGGGTAATGCCGTTACCCAGAGCCACCAACGCGGCCTGAAAATCCGCATCGGTCAACTTGGAAAATGAACCGCCACTATTGACGACCGCTTTGAGACGGTGAAGCTTGCCGGCCGCAGCGCGCTCCCGCAAGGACAAATAGCTATCAACAACCGCGCGGTGCGCTGTACCGGGCTCTTGCGTTTGCTGGCTGGCAGGCGGCCTTTTAAATTCCAAGAATTCCAATAATCCGGCGACCTCACCACTGGGACCGCACCAAGATCCTCCGGCCAGATAGGGGCGCGACGATTTGTTCAGATCGGTACGTTTAGGCCGTAGCGTCCGCGCCTTTTCGACCAAGGCGTGGAGAGTTCTACCCGCCGGATCGACGCGCCCGTCGGCATGAGGATATCTAAGTTCGTTGCGCTGAAAGCGCCGAATTTCCATGATCAAATCAGTGGAACAACGCCCGGATTCCGGAAACGGCCGGCGAATGACGCTGTTGCAGATATTGAATAGATATTCGACGATTAGGACGTCCTTGGGATCGTTGGCTGCGCCGTCTCCCACAGATGCCTTCAAAAGGTTTTCTTTCGTACTTCTTCGCTTCATTATTTCTCCTTGCGAGTTAATGGGTGAACTATCGATCTTGTATTTAGATTGCCCGCCTTGATGCCCCCGTTCCAGCTAAATTTAAATTTACACGCTACCACTGCCCTTAATCAGGGTTTCACCGCCAAAACCCGCAATCCAGGTGTCGATGCGCCGGCTTCTCTGCGGAAGGATCGTCACCGCGGCTGTTACTATTCAAGCCGGCCAAGCTAGCGCGTGCACAACATAGTCCTTGCCGTGAGCATAACGCCCATGCACGTCAAACCGCACGAAGCAAGCCGGAGCACCATCGACAGCCTGCTCCAAGTTGAACGCCAAACTCCTGCCGGTTTCATCGCGGCAGGGGTAAGCAAGGATTCGAGTTGGTCAAAATAGAGGAAGGTGTCGGCGGAAACGATGACATCGAACCGGGATGGTTTTCCAGCTAGTGACAGAGTTCGGCTTCCGCCAGATCATCGTACAGCGTTCGCCGACTCGTTTCAGCATGCCTGCGGAGAGTTCGACGCGGACTAGATGACTGCAAATCGCCTTGGAGGCTGCGGCGAAGAACTTCTCGATTTGGTCCTTTATCGCCGCTCAAGCCGGCAACCAGGACATTTGTGTCTACAACCACTCTAATTGCCAGCATGTAGCGCCTACCTATCCTAGCATATGCCTAAATTTTGGAAAGATTTCCGCCCCCCTATTCGATAAGAACATCCTGTGCCGCTTGCGTCACCTGACAAAAATCACCCTCGGCAAGCGCGCCTGCTTGCTCACTTCCCGCCCTTCACCGTCCGTCGTTTGCCAAACGATGACGTCTTCCACGCCTTCGTCGACCGTGGTTTTGAAACTGTCGCCGCCGAGTTGCAGATAGGAGACCAGTTCCGCCAGACCGTGTTGCAAGGGGCGGCTACGGCAGAGTTCGGCCAGGGTGATTTGCGTTTTGTCTTGCAGGGCGTGGCGGATGTGGCGGGCCAGTTGCGCCTTGTCGATGACGATTTGCGAGAATAGCGCGGCGGCGTCCAGGTCGCCGTCGCCGGTTTCCGGGACGATGCTATCGATTCGCGGTTTGACGGCCGGGATGTGCAGCGGCCGCTCCATCGGCAATTCGATGTCGGCGGCGGCTTCGCCGATAGCCATCACTTCGCCGGCCGGTTGGCTTTCGCGAAGGCTTAGCGCTTTGGCCTCGATGCCGTGCAGGATTTCCATGATGCGGCGGTTTTCCAGCCAGACTTGGTCGTCGAGGAAACGGCGCAATTGCCGGCTGAGTTCCGCGACGGTGCGCTGGGTATGTTCGCCGGCTTCCAGCCAGTCGTAATGCACCCGGCGCAAGCGGGCTTCGGGGCGCAGTTCGGCGACCGGCTGCAAGGCCAGCACTTTTTCCAGCAAGGCCGATAATTCTTCCTGGCGGCGGCTGGACATCAGGAAATCCCAGAAGGCGCGGAAGCTACGGCCCTGGTCAGAATCGGCAATGGCATCGCGTTCGCCCATGATGTCTTGCAGCAATTCGCCCTTGCCGCCTTCCCACAAGGCGATGCGCTCGCGCACCCGCCGGTCCAGGCCGCGAAAGTTATGCTCGACTTCGCGAAAGTCGCCGAGCAGTTCGCGGGCCAGCGCGGTGAATTGCAGAAAGCGGTCTTTCAATGCGGTGTCGTCCAACAAGGCCAGTTCGCCGGCTTCGGCTCTGGCGATTTCGGCGTCAATGTCGGCGCGGCGCTTGCGCAGTTCGGCGATGCGGGTCTCGGGATCGGTCTCGCTACCTGCGCTGATTTGCTTGAGCAGTTCGAACAAGGTCAGCAAGCGCGACTCGGTGCCGACGAAGCTGCGTTCGGTCAAGCTACCCAGCCAGGCGATGGCTCTTTCGGTGGGCGGAGTCAGGTCGAAATAGGGTTCATCCGAGCCTTGGCGATAAAATTTGCGCAGCCAGCCCTTGTCGTTGCCGGCCCAATCACTGAGGTAGTCCAGCGCCGACTTTGGAAAGATGTCGTTACCGAATTGTTCCCGCAAGCCGAATAATTCGTCTTCCAAGGCCTCGGCAAGATCGGCCTGGGCAATCAAGCGCTGGTTTGGGATGACAAACACCCGGTTCAAAAAGCCGGCAACCAGTGGCGCATGCGGCGAATTAAGTAGCCGCCACGCCGGATGATTTTGTTTGAGCAAATCGAGAGTACGGTAATCCAGCTTGAATATCCTTTATGTGCTCGCCACTCGTTGGCGTGGCGTAAACTGTTAAACAATGCCGCTGTCCCGCTCCGCCAATTGTAAATTTGACCAAATTTCCAACGGAAAAACCTATCTGTAGGCAAGAAAACCCAAGTGAAATCCTTGGTTTTCCTTGACGAAAAGGGTCAAAAACAGTAGCTTATCCAACCTTTTTTGTAAAATCTGCATTTCCCCCGATCGATTAGTTTTTTGAGGACGTAAAATTGGAACTCAGTGGCGGACATATTCTTGTCCAATGTCTTAAAGATGAAGGTGTCGAATTTGTATTTGGCTATCCGGGTGGCTCTGTCTTGCACATCTATGATGCCATTTTCCATCAAGACGAAGTGAAACATATCCTGGTCCGCCACGAACAAGCGGCGGCCCATGCAGCTGACGCTTATGCGCGCGCCACCGGCAAACCGGGCGTGGTGCTGGTCACCTCGGGCCCAGGCGCGACAAATGCCGTCACCGGCATTGCCACCGCGTATATGGATTCTATCCCGATGGTGATCATCTCGGGCCAAGTGCCGTCGCCGGTAATAGGCAGCGATGCGTTCCAGGAAGTCGATACGGTGGGCATTACTCGGCCCTGCGTTAAGCACAACTTCCTGGTCAAGGATGTCAACGATTTGGCCGAAACCATGAAGAAGGCCTTTTACGTGGCAACCACCGGCCGCCCCGGCCCGGTATTGGTCGACGTGCCGAAAGACATAACCGATCCAAACATCAAGGTGCCTTATAAGTACCCGAAAAAGATCAGCATGCGTTCTTATAACCCGGTGGTAAGCGGCCACAAGGGCCAGATCAAACGCGCGGTAGATATATTGTTAACCGCGCAGCGGCCGATGATTTATTCCGGCGGCGGCGTGATTCTTGGTGAAGCCCATAAAGAACTAACCGAACTGACCCAATTGCTGGGTTACCCGATCACCAACACCTTGATGGGTTTGGGCGGCTATCCGGCCACCGACAAACAGTTCGTCGGCATGCTGGGTATGCACGGTACTTACGAAGCCAATATGGCGATGCATGAGAGTGACGTCATTCTGGCAGTCGGCGCGCGCTTCGACGACCGGGTCACCGGCAAACTGGCTGAGTTTTGCCCGTACGCCAAGATTATCCATATCGACGTCGATCCGGCCTCGATTTCCAAAACCGTCAAAGTCGACGTGCCGATTGTCGGCGAAGTCAAACCGGTATTGGAGCAAATGATAGAACTGATCAAAGACAGCAAAACCAAGCCGTCGAAGTCAGCGCTGGAATCCTGGTGGCAATTGATAGGCAGTTGGCGAGACGTACATTGCCTGGACTATGACCGCACCAGTAGTGTCATCAAGCCACAATATGTCGTAGAGCAGTTGTATCAAGTGACTGGCGGGGAAGCATTCGTCACCTCCGACGTGGGCCAACATCAAATGTATGCCGCGCAGTACTACCACTTCGACAAACCTCGGCGCTGGATCAACTCTGGCGGCCTGGGCACGATGGGCTTTGGCTTGCCGGCTGCAATTGGCGTGAAACTGGCGTTTCCGGAAGCCAATGTCGCCTGTATCACCGGCGAAGCCAGCATCCAGATGTGTATCCAGGAGCTATCCACTGCCCTGCAATACAACGCGCCGGTGAAAATCATCAACCTGAACAACCGCTACATGGGCATGGTGCGGCAATGGCAGGAATTCTCTTATCAAAGCCGGTATTCGCAGTCCTACATGGATACCATCCCCGACTTCGTTAAATTGGCGGAGGCCTACGGTCACGTCGGTATGTTGATCGAGAAACCTGAAGACGTGCGCGGTGCGCTTGAAAAGGCGTTTGCTATGAAAGACAGAACCGTATTCCTGGATTTCATCACGGATCGCACCGAAAACGTTTACCCCATGATTGAAGCAGGCAAAGGCCATCACGACATGAAATTGCGCGTCGCACCCGGCACACCGGTAGACAGGGAGTTGTCATAAATGAGACACATCATTTCGATCCTGATTGAAAACGAATCCGGTGCTTTGTCGCGCGTCGCGGGCTTATTTTCCGCGCGTGGCTACAACATCGAATCCTTGACCGTGGCCCCCACCGAGGATTCCAGCCTGTCGCGGATGACCTTGGTTACCAGCGGCAGTGACGAGATTATCGAGCAAATCACCAAGCAACTGAACAAGTTGATCGACGTGGTGAAATTGATCGATTTGGCGGAATCCGCGCATATCGAACGCGAGCTGATGCTGGTAAAAATCAAAACCAGCCACGATACCCGCGAAGAAGTAAAGCGTATGGTGGACATTTTCCGCGGCAAGATTATCGACGTCACCGCCAACAGCTACGTGGTGGAAATGACCGGCCAATCCAGCAAACTGGACGCCTTTATCCACGGCTTTGAAGAAGGCAGCATCATCGAAGTGGTGCGCTCAGGCCCGACCGGCATCTCCCGTGGCGAGAAAGGCTTACACCTGTAACATTTATTATTTACCCAGCAACGAGAAAACCTATGCAAGTTTATTACGATAAAGACGCCGACCTTTCTGTTATCAGAAGCAAAAAAGTAGCGATCATCGGCTACGGCTCCCAAGGCCACGCGCACGCCAACAACCTGAAAGACTCAGGGGTTGACGTCGTTGTCGGCTTGCGTGCCAATTCAGCGTCAGTCGCCAAAGCTCAAGCCAGCGGCTTGACTGTCAAAGACGTACCGGAAGCCATCGCCGGCGCCGACGTGGTGATGATTCTGACCCCGGACGAGTTTCAATCCAAACTGTACAAAGAAGAAATCGAACCCAATATCAAACAAGGCGCGGCCTTGGCTTTCGCGCACGGTTTTGCGATTCTGTACAACCAAGTTGTTCCACGTAAAGACCTGGACGTGATCATGATTGCCCCAAAAGCACCTGGTCACACCGTGCGTTCCGAGTTTGTTAAAGGCGGCGGCATTCCTGATTTGATCGCGATTCATCAAGACGCTTCCGGCATGGCCAAAGCCATCTGCTTGTCTTACGCATCAGCCATCGGCGGTGGCCGTTCCGGCATCATCGAAACCACTTTCCGCGACGAAACCGAAACCGATTTGTTCGGCGAACAAGCTGTACTGTGCGGTGGCGCGGTGGAACTGGTGAAAGCCGGTTTCGAAACCCTGACCGAAGCGGGCTATCCACCGGAAATGGCGTACTTCGAGTGCTTGCACGAACTGAAACTGATCGTCGACTTGATGTACGAAGGCGGTATCGCCAACATGAACTACTCGATCTCTAACAACGCGGAATACGGCGAATACGTCACCGGCCCGAAAGTAATCAACGAAGAAAGCCGTTGGGCGATGAAACAAGCGCTGGAAGACATTCAGCAAGGTAAATACGCCAAGCAATTTATTCTGGAAGGCCAAACCGGCTATCCTGAAATGACCGCCAGACGCCGTCTGAACGCCGAGCATCCGATTGAAACCGTCGGTGCCAAACTGCGGGCAATGATGCCATGGATTAAAGCTAACCAAATCGTCGATAAAAGCAAAAACTAAGCTTATCGGCTAGGATTAAAGCCCATCTACACGATGGGCTTTTTTTTGCCCGCTGGATTTTGCCAAATGCCCGATCATTCTCGCTTCAACCCGTTTTATCTCGGCATCATCACCGCAACCTTGGCCCAGCCCTGCCCTGCTGATTTCATGCAATGGAGTAACAGCGAGATCCAATATCTGCACGGCGGCAACTACCAGGAACCGTTCAACGCCAACGACGTCAGCCAGTCCATTATCACCGTCACCCACGCCCACGGCTGGGCTTACGGTCGCAATTTCTTCTTCATGGATACGCTGTTTACCGAATCCGGCCAAACCGCGCAAACCAATCTTTACGGCGAGGCATACAGCACCTTCAGCCTCGGTAAAGTCATCGGCTTGGACTTGTCTTACGGCATTTTCAAGGATTTCGGCGTGACCGCCGGCGTCAACCTCGGGGAAAATATGAACAGCTCGCACAGCGGCTTTCGCGCTTGGCTTTATGGCGTTACCGTCGATTTCGACCTGCCGGGCTTCGACTATTTCAACATCGACTTTTTACGGCAGCGCGTCACCGAAACCGCCGACATCGGCACCTCCTGGCAGATTACCCCGGTGTGGAAACTGCCGTTCGAAATCGCCGGCACCAAATGGAGCTTCGAAGGCTTTGCCGACTTCATCGGCCATAACCACACCGCCGCCCGCCAAGCCCTGGCGCAGCCACAACTTAGATTGGACATCGGCAACTTATGGGGCGATAGCGACCATTTGTATATCGGCATCGAATACCAGTATTGGCATAACAAATACGGGATTAGAGGCTTACAGGACAGCGTGCCTCAGGCGCTGGTGTTGTGGAAGTTTTGAGGCAAATGAAAATGAACAGCAGCCGTGGCAATTAACTATTTGGTTAGCATGCATATAACACTTCATTCCACCGAACGCGGCAAACAGCGCCGCGCAGATTAACATTACTGTAGGCCAATTCGATGCGCGAACTTCCCGACGCCGCGGCAACACCACTTGGTTCGGACCGAGACAAGATCATTTTCCAAGCTAAATGCAAGTATTTTGGCGCACTTGCCAATGACACAAAGTGGAATGAATTAATCAATTACTTTCGGCAAAAGCCGGGCTGGCGGCCTTCGTATAGAAGTAAATGGCTAAATGGTCATATCTCCGAATGGGATTCCGAGTGGCATTACCATCTGCCATTTCCATTTGTTGGCGTAGAGTGGTTTGATATTGGGCTGCATCAGCATAAATTCATGGGGCATTTAACGCCGCCCAGGATTATTGATCACAGCACTGAGATTGCTTCAAAACTTTCCAGCATCGGCTTTGATTATGAGGTAAAGGGGGATGTCGCACGAATCTGGGGCTATTTTCCAAAGTCATATGAAGACTTCCCGCCCCAGAAATTGGCCTAACCTTCCGGTCAACGTGACAGTCAGCGTAGCCTGGATGAAGCGCAACGGAAATCCAGGTTGAAAATCAAACGTTATCAATAGTGGCAATACATCACCGATGTCTATCGCTACGCGGCATACGGGCTACAATCTCAATAATCACAAGCCTTCTCTCATACCCACGAAACCGGCCACATTAGTTAAGCATCTGTCATATTCAGCATGTACAATGCCGCCAACTTTTCAACCTTTGTAGACACATTATGATCAAGAAGCAACCGCTTACTCGTCATCGTGGCATTTACCTACTGCCCAATCTATTCACCACGGGCGCCATGTTTGCCGGGTTTTATGCAATCACCTCGGCAATTAACGGCCGTTTCGAAACAGCGGCGATTGCGATGTTCATTGCGATGGTACTGGATGGCTTGGACGGCCGAGTTGCCCGCCTGACTAACACGCAAAGCGAATTCGGCGTGCAGTACGACAGCTTGTCCGATATGGTTTCGTTTGGCGTTGCTCCGGCTATTGTCATGTATTTGTGGACTCTATCCACCATGGGCCAAGCAGGCTTGTTCGCCGCATTTGTGCATATGGCCGGTGGAGCGTTACGTTTGGCGCGTTTCAACACGCAAGTGGAAGTGGCCGACAAACGCTATTTTCAAGGCCTACCCAGCCCGGCAGCGGCGGCTATTTTGGCCGGTGGATTATGGTTCTGCGTGGAAAACGGTTATGACGTGGAAAACATCAAGTATCTGGTATTGCTGACCACCATCACTACCGGTTTGCTAATGGTCAGCAACTTCCGTTACTCCAGCTTCAAAGAAATCGATTTTAAAAACAAAGTGCCATTCATCGTTGCCATTATCGCGATGCTGGTTATCAGCTTCATAATGGCGCAACCACAGCGAATGCTGTTCCTGCTATCGGTCGGCTATGCCATATCCGGCCCTATAGTTACCTTGGTTTTGCGCAAACGTAAGCTGCAAAGCCGTAAAAGTTAGCGGATGAAAAATACCGGCGGCAAACTGTTGCTCGACGCCTTGGAAATACACTGGCGCCAATATCGCAAACGCTTGAAAGCCTGCCGCCAAACCGCCAGCGAAGATAACGTCCACGAATTACGCATTAGCACCCGGCGCTTGTTGGCGCTGATAGAATTGCTACATGCCTTGGAGCCACAACCCACATTACTAAGCATTCGCAAAGCGTTGAAAAAGCAACTCGACGGTTTCGACGAATTGCGAGATACCCAGGTCATGCTGTTCGAGGCGGCCAAGACCCTGCCTATACTTCCTGAGCTAGAGCCTTTTTTAGCGTACATGCATCGCTGCGAACAGCGTTTACTGCTGGAAAACCATTCATTTATTGCCACCCTGTATCAACCGAAACTGCGTCGCAAGTTGAAAAAAGCCGGTAAATACTTCAAAACTCAAACAACCGACATCGATCTTGAACAGGCATTGCCAAGCGCCATTAACAATATTTATGGCCTAGTGATAAATCGTTATGAAGCACTGGATCCCACCATACCTGCCAGCATTCATCATCTGCGCATCGCTGTTAAAAAATTGCGCTATACGCTTTTAGCAGCGCAATGCCTTGATTCCACTCACGCTGAAATGGACTCAAGCCTGTTGAAAAGCCAGTTAACTCGCATGGGTGACATTCAAAACTCTGTAATCATGTTGCAAACCCTTGAGCTATTTTTTCAACATCAGATACCGAGCGCAGTAGAGCAGTACTATCGACGACAACAACAAGAGTTGATCGACTCATTTATAACCTGTTGCTCGGAGATTTTGGTGTTTCGGCATGTGACCCAAAACGACAGAAACTGGGTTTTTGAATCCGCGTAGAAACTAGCTATACTCATTGTCGGCTTATTTATTGGCACCAACGACGAGATGATCTACCAGAAATAAAAAATTTTCTATTAAGCAATTGAAAAACAATGTGACTCGGCAAACCTTACGAACCATTAACTCTACTGTCAATTGAGTTTATTTTTTATCATTGCCTCAGGACAATCAGCTGCTACCGAAAAAACTAAAGCCGTCAAACTTAAACGCTATCCCCAAACGTCAAAATCAACAAGAAAAAGTTCATAACGTGGCATTACGAAATATTAGAGGCGGTTTCAATGGCATCAGATGATAGAAACTCACCTAAAATAGGTGTTCCGTCTTCACCCTATCTGGTTTACACCTCAGCCGGCCACCGATCCAATATAAAAAAATGGGTCACGGGCAAAAAAAATTTCGACTTATGGGTTACTCAATACGAAGGCGAAAGTGATTATCACCGGAGCGTTGCTGATTTTTACAACGAGCGAAAAGGCGGCAAATATCCAAATCTACACGATATATATAACCGCTGGGGAGAGTTACTCACCCCCTATCGAGCAATATTCGTACTTGACGACGATATAGAATTGAGCGCCAGCCAAATTAGCCAGTTATTCCGCATTTTAGAACGCTACAAACTCGTCTTGCTACAGCCTGGTTTCTTGAGCATCGGCAAAATAAGCCATGAAGTCACAAAAGCAAATCATTTCAGATTTGCGAGGCTTACCAATTTCGTGGAAAACTGCGTGCCAATGTTCTCTAAGCCTATTCTGGATCGGTTTATGGCAACTTACGACCCGGGCTTAATTGCCTTCGGAACTGATTGGTGGTATTTACACCTTCTGACCGATGAAGAGCGCGAAACCGGAGTGGCGGTAATTGATTCGGTACCTTGCGTAAACCCGGACGAATGGCTTGAACAAAAACCTCGAAAAATAGATCAAGTTGAGCCCGTCAATAAAGGTATAGAGATTTGGCAGGAATTTAAGCGCGAGCGCGGCATCGAGATGCCGCCAGGCGGTGTCAGAAGTTTGGGGCTATTATCGCCTACAGCCTTAGAAGACTGGCTTACGCTAATTTCCGCTCCGTTAATCCGCTGCAAAACATTTCTGTTCTACCCCCATTATTTCATGCGTCTGAAACGCTTTTACTGGGATATTCATAGGCGAAAAATATTTTAAAATTCGCCATTCAGCAATGGCGAAATGCTGACTATCCAAAACAACACAGCAGATCTTATTCAATGAGAACATAAGTTTCCTTGCTCCAATTGGAAACTGAGTTCGGCCAACCTCCTTAAGAACAGCATTTCGCAACTAGCTGACGGCCCAAGGAATTATTCGTGAACTATTTAGACGAAATTAAATGCTATTTAAAAATCAAAATTTCCCAAATATTGATGCGGTGCCCTACCCATCACAAACCACTAAAAATACAACATGTGCCTAAAAACAAACCGAAGGTACTAATTTTAGGAATATATTTAGAATACAGAGAAAACACATTTAATCACCTGATAAGTGCGTTTAATCAATCAACAGCATGTGCGGTTGATCAAATCTGGGTATCATTGAACCCTAAAAACTCTCTAAAAGACAACCAAGCCGAATATAAAAACCACGCCAACCTAATTCTGGTTAAGCAGATATTTGAGCTTAAACCAAAATTTACGATATTAAATGAAATTCTAGAAGAGGTTGACATAAGCAAATACGATTATCTTGTCTTTACCGATGACGACATTTTTGTTGACGATAACTTTCTCGATGCTTTTATCGGATGGCAACAGCATTTAAACTTTTGCTTGGCTCAACCCGCCCGCACGAGAACCAGTACAGCTGATAATACATTTGTTGTTTCCAGGCCTTGGCTAAATGCACGCGAAACACATTTTGTTGAAATTGGCCCGCTATTTAGCATGCATAAATCAATTGTAAATGAATTACTACCGTTTGAGCTTGAAAGTCCAATGGGATGGGGATATGACCTCGTTTGGCCAATAAAGGTGAGTGCATCGGAAAAAACCATGGGGATTATCGATGCGACTCCTGTACAGCACAGCCTGAGACCTCAGGGCGCGGCATATTCGACCGCAAAAGAATCTGTGCTAATGAATGAATATCTTTCAACAAAACAGCACCTAAACTTCCGAGAAGCCTGCACTATTGTTAAAAATTACTCAAAAATAAGCCTCCTCAAAAAATCGTTCAATTTATTTTAATGCCTATCTGTTTTAATTTCTCGAACAAAGCACCGCTTAATTCCGATCAGCTCCAACAACCTATTTATCTTACTGGCACTGCCCGATACTACTTAAACATAATAAGCGACACCATCATCAACTTAAAGATATAATAGCCCAACTACCAGCATTTATTTGATTCATCTTATGCATCACAATATTTCCGTTAAACCTTTTGTAATTTAATCGGCCTAATCGATGCTATGAGCTGCTTAGTTACCGTCATCATACCCACCCACAACCGCCCCGACCTTTTGGACGAAGCCATAAGCAGCGTAGTCAATCAAACCTTGGCGGATTGCGAGATCATTGTCGTTGACGATTGCTCAACCCCTCCGGTAAACCCCGCTCAGATCCAGGAAAAGTTCGGAACGAAGATTAAAGTTTTGCGGCACCCAGCCTCTTTGGGGGGAGCCACAGCAAAAAACACCGGCATCAAAGCCGCTTCTGGCAAATACATTGCGTTTCTGGACGACGACGACCTTTACGCACCGACTTATTTAGAAAAAGCTGTTTCAACTTTAGAAAACCATCCAGAAATTAACACGCTGTTCATGAGCGTCGCTTGGTTTGGTCCAAATTCAAAATGGACGCACGAATCCTACACTGACGCCATGAACAAAATATTGGCAGATCTGGCTGGAACGCAAGTGACGGAAACCCTACTGGAATTTGACGCAGACCGTCTATTCAAAGCTTTGCTAAAAAGGGTCCCTATGGCGTTTCAACGACCAGTGGCAACCAGGGAACAGGTTAGGCAAATCGGCTTATATCAGGAAGACTGCCTACTTTGGGATTGCGATTGGGCTTTGCGCGCTGCGCTGAATGGCCGATGCGGATTAGTGACAGAAGGCTTGTACCTGCAACGTAGCGCGGGCCAGGGATACTCGTCTCAGCCTCGCCGCCGGATGGATCACTCCTTATCCAATCTGGAAATAAAAAAACAACTGATTAAGCGAAATGTCAGACCTGATCTAGCCAAGCTGATCAGGCTCAACTACATCCAATCCGCCCAAGATTTGAGTTGGGAATACATCAATCAAAACCAAGGCTTGCTAGCGGTCAAAACCATGCTGGCTAGTTTCCAATACGGCATTCACTTTCTGCAGATTAAGTTTTTAGCGCACGCTCTTTATAGCTGCGGATTGAGTTTATTTTCTAAAATACGACGATAGCCTAGTTAGATTCCGAATCGAAACAAAAGGTAAAATGGATTTAGCAGCCTCAAACGCCGCAGCATCGCAAGCTTGAGCCTTAGTCGGCAATCAAGTATAGTTTCCAACCATGAACAATCAGAAAAACGAATTTCATAGTCACTTAGTTTTCATGCCAGCCATTGGCAGACAATTGTTCGGCCTGTCTTTAAGATTGCTGCCCTGAGGGGCGCACTCTATCCTCATTTAAACAATACCACCCTTTTCTGTTCCTCGGCCTCAGCGCCGAACATTTCATGAACGGAGTTCTCATGAAAGATAAATTAATTATATTCGACACAACTTTGCGCGATGGTGAGCAAAGCCCAGGCGCCTCAATGACCCGCGATGAAAAAGTCCGCATTGCCCGAGCTCTGGAGCGCATGAAAGTCGACGTCATCGAAGCCGGCTTCCCAGCCGCCAGCCAAGGCGATTTCGAAGCGGTGCAAGCAGTGGCGGATGCCATCAAAGACAGCACAGTTTGCGGCTTGGCGCGGGCGCTGGACAAAGACATCGACCGGGCTGGCGAAGCCTTGAAAGGCGCAAACAGCTCGCGCATCCATACCTTTATCGCGACTTCGCCGATCCATATGCAAAAGAAGTTGAATATGCAGCCGGATCAGGTCATCGAATACGCAGTTCGGGCAGTAAAGCGCGCCCGCCAGTACACCGATAACGTCGAATTCTCCCCGGAAGATGCCGGCCGTTCGGAAGAAGACTTCTTGTGCCGAATCCTGGAAGCTGTGATCGATGCCGGAGCGACGACACTTAATATCCCGGACACGGTCGGCTATAGCATGCCTCAGCAGTTCGGTGCGACTATCGCCAATTTGATCAAGCGCATCCCCAATTCCGACAAGGCTATCTTCTCAGTACATTGCCACAATGATTTGGGCTTGGCGGTTGCCAACTCCTTGTCGGCGGTGATGAACGGCGCGCGGCAGGTAGAATGCACGATCAACGGTTTGGGCGAACGCGCGGGCAATGCCTCTTTGGAGGAAGTGGTGATGGCGGTGCGCACCCGCCAGGATTTCTTCGGCTGCGATACCGGCTTGGATGCGCGCGAGATTGTCACTTGCTCAAAGCTTGTGTCATCCATCACCGGGTTTCCGGTGCAGCCTAACAAGGCCATCGTCGGCGCCAATGCTTTTGCCCACGAATCCGGCATTCATCAAGACGGCGTATTGAAAAACCGCGAGACTTACGAAATTATGCGCGCCGAGGATGTGGGCTGGACCACCAACCGCATGGTTTTAGGCAAACATTCCGGCCGCAACGCCTTCAAAACCCGAATGGCAGAGCTGGGCGTGGACTTTGCCGGCGAAGCCGATTTGAACGATGCTTTTTTCCGCTTCAAACAATTGGCCGACAAAAAGCACGATATTTTCGACGAAGACTTGCAGGCCTTAATTTCCGAGCAAGGCTTCGAAGCGGAAGACGAACATATCAAACTAGTAGCCTTAAAAGTCTGTTCCGAAACCGGCGAAGTCCCTAACGCCACCGTCACGATACGTGTCGACGGCAAGGAAGTCACCGGCAGCGGGCAAGGCGGTGGTGCAGTGGATGCCAGCCTGAAAGCCATCGAAAGTTTGGTAAAAACCGGCGCGACTTTGGCGTTGTACTCGGTTAACAACATCACCACCGGCACGGATGCTCAGGGTGAAGTAACCGTCCGACTGGAAAATGCCGGCCGTATCGTTAACGGCTCCGGCGCCGACACCGACATCGTGATCGCCTCGGCCAAGGCTTACATTAACGCGGTTAACAAACTGCAAACGCCCGACCAACGTCAGCATCCGCAAAAAGGCGATGTCTGATTTTTGAGCCGCCATGGATAACGCGACCCGCTTGCAGTACTTGGAGGCGATGGGCATTGACGTCTGGACACCCAGGCGTCTACCCATCGCAGTTCCGCAAGCGGCCGTTCATTGTGAAAGTCGAATCGAACACGTAGTACCGTCTACCCCCTTTGCAGCCCACGAAGTTGAGCCTTCCGAGCAAACGGTATCAAGCATCATCGAAACCGTTAATATCGAATTTCCGCGACATCCTGCTTCGTCGCCATCATCACACGCCAACGATCAAATATGGAGAGACCTACAACTCGAGGTTTCTTTGTGCCAAGCCTGCTCGCTGTGTAAAACCCGCACCCAAACCGTATTCGGTGTCGGTAATAAACAGGCAAGCTGGATGTTGATTGGTGAGGCGCCTGGGCAAAATGAAGATTTACAAGGCGAACCGTTCGTCGGCAAAGCCGGCCAATTATTAACCGAAATGTTGCGGGCGATAGGTTTAAAGCGGGAAGAAGTCTATATAGCCAATATATTGAAATGCCGGCCGCCGAATAACCGTGATCCGCAAGCCGAAGAAGTCGCCGCCTGCCATCGATTTCTGCAGCAGCAAATCGAATTGATACAACCGAAAATAATTTTGGCGGTAGGCCGGATTGCTGCGCAAAGCTTGCTAACCACCCAACAACCTCTGGCAAAATTACGCGGCGTTCAACACCAATTACACGATATTCCGCTGATTGTCATTCATCACCCGGCTTACCTATTGCGCTCGCTACTGGAAAAGGCAAAAGCCTGGAGCGACTTGCAGTTTGCGCTGTCGGTCTATCAAAAACTAGAAAAATAAAACCATGTGGAAACTGTTACATAAACTGAAAGATGCAGTGATTTACGACGCGGACCGCGAGTTTTACGCCAAGGTGTTTCCAGACTCGGTAGATAGCAAAGACTTAATGCGGATGCGCAAAATGGATCATGCTGATTTAACCAGCGTCTTGAAGATAGAAGAGTTAAATTACGAATTTCCGTGGTCGGAAGGGATATTTAAAGATTGTTTCCGCACCATGACTTACACCAGTTGGGTGTGCGAGGCGCCAGATGACAACATAGTAGGCTATTGCATCATCAATGTAGCCGCTGGCGAAGCTCACATTATGAACATCAGCGTCAACCCCATCTTTCAACGCCAGGGAGCCGGCCGCAAAATGTTGGAACACTTAATCGAATACGCCCGCCCCCGCGCTGAGAAAATATTCCTTGAGGTGCGCCCCAGTAATCCTGGAGCCATCAATTTGTATCGAAAAACCGGTTTTCGCGAAATCGGCACCCGTAAGAATTATTATCCAGCCAAAAACGGTCGCGAGGACGCGATTATGTTTGAGTTGGATCTGGTGCCTATGCTCTAGCAGGGTTATGTAGACTCACTGTCGGCCTAAATTATCCCGCCAACACTATTGCTCGGAAACGGTAACCGATCCGATTAGGGCCGTACATTGGGCGTTTAACAAGTTATACAGCCGGATATTTTTTCAATCTATTTTTCAATTGCTGAGTCTCTTGCTTCAACCAATTTGCCGTTTGGACTCTGAGGTCAATTTCGTAAAGATATATTGGACTTGCTTGAAAACCAGCATCACGGGTTTTAAGCGAGTTGGATTTACCGAATTTAGTTTTCATCGTAATTCCCTTATTTGAAGCTTGTCTAATCCCCACAAGCAATTGAATTCGTTAGCTTACAAATACTGCTCAGAAAAGTAACTAGTCGTACCGAAAATGTAGGTGGCTAACATTAGGCAAGAGATACAAAGCAAATATCACACCATTTTCTGGCAACGGAATGGCCTTCGCCTACTCGAACGATCTGCGTAAATAAGACTATTTTTTCAGCGCAGTATTGCCATAAGTGACAGTTACCTGACATTTTTGGTCAGTAACGCAAAAGATCGCTTATCTTTGCCCCATACGTCGACGCGCCAAAGCCAAAAGCTAATCTGTTAGGCCTGATGACGAGATCGTTTGATTGCACAAACATAGCGCCACCACCAAGCTATAGCAGTTCAAATGAATAAATTTGTAAAATTTAATTGACTTTAAGAAAGCGAACCAAGGGTTTGTTTTGGATGATTTTGTCCAATTTTTCGGAAACACGCCATCTACAAGAGCGACCAAAACGCTGTTGAGTTTTAGCAAAATGGTGGCAGAATCGGTCCAGCCGATAGCTTTTGGGAGGTCTTATGAAAATACTTGCAGTACTGATACTCGCCGGACTTACTTATGGTCTTGCGTTATTCATACTTGGAATAATCAAAGAATTGGCGGAATTCGCCGTTGAGGCATGGCGTGACGTTGAGATAGGAAGATAATTTTATTTAATAGCAGTCAGACCGATATCTTTAGTTTTCAAGAATGCATTAAATTGTCAATTAGACAAGCAGAGCCGGGAACAATACCCGGCTTTTTTGTGTTCGTGGTTTTCTCGCGCACATATCTAAACTATAAATACGGGCAATCTTGAAGGCGGCATGGTTTTTATTGGCACGCTATTTGGCACAAATGCCGCCTGTCGGGCCGTCGATTTAGATAACAGTCGCCCGCATTCCGTACAGATAAAATTCCCGGTTGGCGACCCGTAGGCGAATTCCATGGTCAAGTTAGAGTGGTCGCAATAATTGCCGTCTGTATTGCTGGTTATTGGTATCGCTTTTAAATTGTCCATAATTTTTCCTTATAACCGTCTGAGCTAGATTTGTATGTCGGTACTTTATTCAGATTTCCTTAAATCTAGATTATGTGTAAATTAAGATTGCATTATTAGTGGCCCGAGCAAATCCGGCCACGCGCTAATTTGCCATGAATTTTTAAATTTGCCGACATAGTTGGCTCGTTACGCTTAATCGGTCTTAATGCCTTATCTGCAGCCCAAATTGCGCCGAGAATCCCGTGTTCACGATTGGTGAGATTTTACCGGCCGGCTTTAAACTTCAAGGCATGCGCCATCACTTGATAGATGTAACTTTGCTCTTGTACGCCATGAAATAAATGCGCTTTGGGACCGAACGCGAAAATGGCCACATCTTCGGCGCCGTGCGTTTCGCTGCCTAGCGGTACAACGGCTTCCTGCAGAAAATCGGGATGCGTGGTATCGACGGCGCTTAGATCGGGGCGGCCTTTTTGACCTCGATAACCCGGACCGTTGGCGTATCCCAACGTCGCGTAAGGCAATCCGTTACTGTCCTTGGCAAATCCCTTCTCGCCAGCTTGCTTGACTAAGCCCAAAATAGGATTACCGCGCTGCGGATAGCCGGCGATGGTAAAGGTGTGGCTATGATCGGCGGTAACTATGATTAACGTATCCTGAGGATTGGTTTTTTCCAACGCCTTGCGTACCGCATTAGAGAGCTCGATGGTTTCCGTCAAAGCTCTATAAGCATTACCGGCGTGATGGGCATGATCGATACGGCCAGCCTCCACCATCAGCACATAGCCTTTTTTATTTTTCGACAATATCTCTATGGCTTTTTCGGTCATCTCGGTCAAAGACGGCTCTCCACCCTTATCGCGAAGCCGATCATGTTCGTATTCCATATGCGAACGTTCGAACAGCCCCAGCAAATGCTCGGTTTGCTTAGGATCTATCGCATCGAAGCCGGCTTTGTTATAGACATAGGCGGATTTCGGATACTGGGTTAACCAACGCTGGGTCAAATCCACACCATCTTTACGGCTACCAAACTTATCACTATCTTCCGGATCCGGCGTTGTTTCGGGCAAAAACATGCTGCGCCCGCCACCCAAAGCCACTTCCAGGCCATTGCCGTATTCGAAATCCAGTAATTGTTTGGCAATATCGCGAACGGTGGCGCCCGCAGGAATTTGCGCATCGGACTCCCAATCGCGTTCAGAGGTGTGGGCGTAACAAGCAGCCGGCGTGGCATGCGTAACTCGGGCAGTAGAGACCACGCCAGTTGATAGGCCTTTTTCCTCTGCTTGCTCTAGCAAGGTTTTCACCTTATAGGTATTGACGACCTCTGCACTCTTTTCCTGGCGAGCCACCTGCATGCCTACCGACAATTCGCCATCATTGGTTTTCACACCGGTAATAATCGCTGACATGGTCGGCGCAGAATCCGGAGTTTGTTGATTGGCACTATAAGTTTTCGATAACGCTACATAGGGAGCTGTTTCGAAACTTAGCGAATTTTCCTCGCCACCGCGATTGCCCGGTTTGCGCTGCCCCTCCAGAATACGCGCGGCGGTAATAGTCGAGATGCCCATACCGTCACCAATGAACAGAATGACGTTTTTGGCGAATGCTCGATTAGCTTCTAGTTGCTCAGCCGCCTTGATACGGTTTTGCCCCGATTCCAACCAGAATGCCGGCGTTTCCAAAACCGGTTCAGCCTGGGATGTCCCGGCCGCCAAGCTCAGTGTGCTTATCAGAATTGCGGATTTACAGTGCATAGGAAGCATAAGTACTTTTGAGGGATGTTTTTTATATCAATCGCCGCAGTTCTAAACGACTTCAGCACCTAGCTTTAAAATGCCCGCATTGAACCGGCGATACCAGATATACGTCACTAGCAGCAACACCGCCAACACCCCGAAAAAACCTTTGTCACCCAAGATGACGTAAGGCGTAAGACCACTCATCGGCACTATATAATCGGTTAAAGTCGTGGTGGTAAACAAAGGCGCTTGCTTACGTAGTGCCCCGTCCGGACCAACAAAACCGGTCACGCCGGTATTGGTCGCGCGAACCAGATAGCGGCCGGTTTCCAACGCCCGCATTTGCGCCATTTGCATGTGTTGATGCGGCTGCGAGGAATCGCCGAACCAAGCGTCGTTAGTCATATTGACGATATACGCTGCATCCGCCACTTGCCTGGCAACCAATTCACCGAAGGCATCTTCATAACAGATAGTAGTGACAAACGCATGACCGCCCGCCATCAACAAGGCTTGCCGGTCGCCACCGGCCGCGAAATCGCCCAGCGGTATTTGCAACTTATCCAATACCCAACCCGATAAAGGCTGAAGCGGTAAATATTCGCCAAACGGCAGTAAGTGATTTTTATGATACAGGGCTTGTTTGTCGCCCAGGGTCATGACGCTGTTGTAATAATCCTTACCCTGCCCGCTGCTGGGTAGCCCAACCACCAAGTCAACCCCATGCGCTTGCGCGGCAGTTTGTAGCGGATCGATGTAGAATTCTTTCACTTGCGACAGAAAGGCCGGAATCGAAGTTTCCGGCCAGATAATCACATCGGAATCCCAATGCTGTTCGGTAAGTTCCTGATATAGCCTGAGTGTGTTGAGTTTCTGATTTTTCTGCCACTTCTGATCCTGGCCGATATTGCCTTGCACCAAGGTGACCTTGATCGGCGCGCCGACGGCTTGAGTCCACGCCACCGTTTGCAAATAGCCACCGCCTGCCCAAATTACCCCTAAAACCAGCAGCCCCGGCAAAGCCGGCAATTTGCCACGCACTAATTCGACTAAGGAAAAAGCCGATACCGCCAACAAAAACCCGACCCCATAAACCCCGGCCAATGGAGCGTAACCGGCCAACGGCGTAGATAGTTGACTGTAAGCGATTTGCAACCACGGAAAACCGTTCAACAACCAATAACCGCGAAAATACTCGACGGCTACCCAAGCAATAGCGGCAGCTATTATGCGTAGCCAAGCCCCGGAACAGATTGAGGTTTTGGCGATAAACCAGCCGGTTAAGCCCGGAAATAAGGCCCAAACCGCTACCAGCAGAGCCGTCAACGCTATCGAGCTATACGGGTCGCCGCCGCCGAAATCGTGAATACTGATATACGTCCACCAAATCCCCGATCCGAACAAGCCCAAACCGAACAAATAACCACTAAGAGCAGCCCTGTTCGGCGCCTGCCGCTGCCAAATCCAGTAAATAAAAGCTAAAGCGCCGATTGCGGCGTAAGCATAATCGTATGGCGCAAAGGCCATGGTGAGCAATGCTCCAAAAACGGGGGCGGCAAGTTCCCATTTACAATTCAATATTCGCTTCATTACTCTGCTGTGTTTATTCGATGGAATCGGCATTTTATGCAGCTGCCGAGGTTTCGTAAAATCGGCAACTGCCTATAGCCGTCAATCTGAACTAAACTGAGTTTATGTTTTCAACACATCTTAACTCGCAAGTACATGACCGATAACGCATCACTGCCTTTTGAGCTGTCAACGGAATCCCTCGGCGGATGGATTAATTCACTAAGCGCGCTACCCGCGGCGAACGCGGCAAACCAGTTGAATCTGGTCCTTAAACAACTGAGTCGCTTTAACGGCACAGCCGCAAACGTATTGCCGATACTCGTAAACTTAACCCCGCTGACATTGCATTTATCCAATGGCTTGACCAACGCGGCGCGTTCCGAAACAGACATTGCCACCAACACCAAAGCGCTGAAAATTGCGAAACTAGCCATCCAGTTACTCAGACATTTGAGCCTGGCTTTTTGCCGCACGGTCGAGACCAAACAACTCGATACATCGCTAACCCAACAAGCGATATTTTATGCCTTGCAGCTCGCGGGGTATTGTCTGCGCAGCACGGCGCTGTTTTACGAAATGCCGTCCACGACCTTGTGGAAAAAGAGCGGCCTGCTTTACACCATAGCCGGCGAACTGCAACTGCTAAAAAAGCCAGTCTCGTCCAAACCGCAGGAATTCAAGTTACAAAGCACCATTGAAGCAGTCATCAAGCGCAACCTATTGTTTGCACTCAGCAAACCCAACCAATATTCAACAACTGAAATCAGTCAATTATTTCAGTTGGTCAGTCGGCATCAGGATCGCCTGGAGATCAGCAAAACACCCAATCCGGATTGCCGTTTTATTTGGAATCTGGGCAGTGAACCAAGCCCTATGCCGCGTACTAACAGCACATTGCCACGCGGCTCGGTGTACATCAGTTGCCAGAACTTCGGCCATGCCTTGCAACTTGGCGAAATCGAGACCGAACTGAATTCAAACATGCAAACCAAACTGGCCTTGCACTTGACGGGATACAGCAATATTTTCGCATCGGTGGCCATCGGCCCGCCGATGCCGGCACACTTACTCGAGGGCTTCGTTGCGGTTAGCGCCCATCTACAAGGTGAAGAAAAATTATCGAAAATCATGAACCTGAGCTCGCAGTTATCGCGCGGAAGATCCCTGGCTCGCGATATGTCTCTAGTGCCGTTGGAACATGAAAAAAGCTTCTACAAACCGTTAAATTCTTCGCTAATCAGTTTTCCCGAGCATGGCACCAGTCTGAGTCTGTTGCGCAATGTCAGTAAACAATTTCTGGTAGCGGAAAGCCCCGCACCCAATTGTTCAACAGGCGATATTGGCTTACTTTGCCGGGAGCAGCAACCCGCCAAACTGGTGATAGTTCGCCAGCAAACGCTCTATGAAGATGTGACACTAATTTTGCTGGAACCCATAATCGGCAACATTACCATCCACGATATCGAAAATGCCGGTGACAGTAACAGCCAGAAAGCGATAGTCATCGGGATGGAAACCGCTCAACCTGAAGTGTTGTTAGCCAACAGCAAATACACGGTAGGCAGTAAAATCAAACTGCTATACGGCAACACCTTGTATTTGAAAGCTTGCGTGGAAAGTACGCCCTGGTTAGTGCGCTTCAAGGTCGGTGTTGATTTGTGACGCCATGCGGGACGTGAGCTGCTGCAATTTGATGGGACTCCGCGGAATCGCAATGGCCTTTTTGATCATCGAAGAAAATATCGGCGCCAAACGCTTTTAAAAACGCCCCCTTGGGCATGCCGCCTAAAAACAAGGCTTCATCTATCCTGATTCCCCAAGCCCGCAAGGTTCTGACGACCCGTTCGTGCGCGGGCGCGGCCCGTGCGGTGACCAATGCGGTGCGAATTGGCGACAAATCTTGATCGAAATGGGTTTGAATGCGGTGCAAAGCACTTAAAAACTCTTTCAATGGCCCGTCCGATAAAGGCTTATGCGCTTCGTTACGCTCGTTGGCCGCAAAAGCCGCCAAACCGTGTTGCTGATAAATGCGCTCGGATTCGTCGGAAAACAGCACCGCATCACCATCGAAAGCGATCCGCAATTGCGGAGAAGGATTGGCTACCGCTCCGGAGACAATGGTTGCGGCGGCATAGCCCGCAGCCAAGGCCTTTCTGACATCCTCACCATTGGCGGATAGAAACAAATGCGCACCGAAGGCCGGGATATATTCGTAAGGGGATACGCCGCTGGTAAACGCCGCCCGGCTAATCGCCAAATCGTAGTGGTTGATTGAGTTAAAGATACGCAGGCCGGTATCCGCGCTATTTTGCGACAGCAGGATAATCTCCACCAGCGGCGCACCGGGAAAAGCTTTGTTGATATCCAGAAACTTCTTCACCAAGGAAAAGCCGAAACCCGGCGGCAGAATTTCGTTTTCGTGTTCAATCTGATAATGACAAAAGGCTTCCTTGCCCTGGGTTTCGAAAATCGCATGCGATTCATCCAGATTGAATAAGGCCCTGGACGATACTGCAACTACCAGTTTCTGATTATCCATGACTATTCTTTATTGCGGGTAACCCACACCGAATCGAGATTAAGGGTTTTCTTGATTTTTGCTGCGTAAGCCGCCGCTTCGTATTGGGTTTTAAAACCGTCCACAAACAAACGATACCAGTTCTCGCCCTTGGATTCGGTTTTGACTACCTTGGCAGGGACGCCCTTGCCCGCGAATTCTTGGGCTTTACTCTTGGCATACCAATCCTGTTTAAACGCAATTAAATTGACCGCCCAATTTTCTTCCACCGGTTCCGGCTTTTTCTTCTCCGGTTTAGGGGCCGGCGCGGCAGCTTGCGCTCGACCTTTTTCCAAGGCACTCACCTTGTTTTGCAAGGCTTCTATGGTGGCGCCTATTTGCATGATCTGGCTGCTGATTTCGGCAGAAGGCTTGGCTTGATCACCGTTGGCCTTTGCCGCACCCGGGTCAGCATGCCCAGCCTTACTTAATTCAGCGATCTGAGTGGCCATCACACCATTGCTGACCGTCAATTCATCCAGCTGTTTGCGCAACATTTCCTTGTCCGCGGCATCGCTGGTGGGCGCGGCATTCACTTGCTCCTGCAATTTCCCGATAATAGTCACCAACTCGCCGACTTGCGACTTGGCAATCATGCCTTGTATGCCTAACCCAGTGCCAATCAGCAGCGCCGCCACCGCGATGCCGTTCGCCACATAGGCAGCTACCGGTTTTTTCGCCGCCAAGGCCTCCACGGCTCGTTTGGTTTTCTTCTGTTCGGTCTGCACGCTTTCCAGACTATCCAGACAACCCAGCAGCTCATTTTTACCCGCCGCCTCGGTTAAATCGTGGCGCATCTGCTGCTGATGCTTCTTGAGGTCGACGATATTCCGATTCAAAGCGGCAATTTCGCTGCTATGATCGATGACTTGTACCTGCGGCACCGGGCTTGCTTGAACTTGTTCGGCCGCTGCGGCAATCGGCGCTGTTTCCGGCTCGTTAGCCTGGACAACGACTAATTCTTCCTCGTTTTCTTGCTCACTGACAGCCGCCGCCAATATCTGATCCAAATCTGGTTCCGGTTCCGGCGTGCTTGGTTGGACGTTGTTATCGGGTTCTTCCAAATCGGCAAAATCATCGACGATTGGAGGTACCGCTGGTGCATATTCGTCATCAGCCGAAATATCGAAATCCGCAATTAGAAAATCGGCATTACCGCCTGCCAAGTCAGCGTCATCGGAAAACTCGTCTATTTCAGCCATATTCTCCAGGTCGTCCACCGCGGTTTCCGGCAAACCCACCACGGCCACCGGGGCATCCTCCGCAAAATCATCGATTTGCCCTACCCTTTCTAACTCCGCGACTTCTTCAAACACGTCATCAACCGGCAATTCTAAAGGGGCCTGCTGATTTTCGACATCGACGATGTCGACAAAGTCATCGTCAACTACTTGCTGCTCGCGTCCGGGATTAATGCCTAAATCAACCGCCAAATCGTCGCCAAACTCGTCAATATCGTCTGCTAAGCTCGATGCAGCCTTAGGTTCATTCGCACTCAGTAATTCATCGATATCCGCGAACTCGTCGATTTCCTGTTGCGCATCCGGCTCGAATGTCTCGTCGCCCACCAGCAAACGATCAATGGCTTCGTCATCATCTATCGTGCCAACCTGTTGTTCGGAGGGGTCGCCAATATTAAGCATGGCATCCAGATCGTCGGCAAACGCATCCAAGGTTTTTTTATTTTTACTAGCAGTCGATTCAGCCATGTTTTTTCTCGTTTAAGCTGCACACAGTTCAGCAAATCCTGATTTGTAGAACAGCACAAAATATCATTTAAGCGCAGTGACCAAGGCATTGACCTCCATGCGTTGCTGCAATTCGATGTCCCGAAAACCCGCCTCAGCCATCTGCGCCAACACGACGGATTCGCGCATCACGTGAGTTTCCGACTCGTCGTTAAACAGATGGACTATCCAATGTTCGAGTAAATCCAAGCGGTTGATTTCGGTCAAAACCTTAAAGTAGCCGCCAACCTCTCGCTGTATGCAGCGGGTATGCGCGCTAATATCATCCAAAGCATACCGGTCGCCGTTGACGAATTTTCCACCCGGCTTTAATACCCGATATATTTCTGCCAACACTTGCCGCCGGTAATCGCTATGGAAATTATGCAAAGTGTATGCCGACGCCAAAATATCGACGCTGTTGCTCGCTAAACCCTGCAACGCCGTCAACGCATCCTCGCCGGAAAAACGTAACCTGCCCGCGGCAACCCAATCGCGCAAACTCTGCTTCGCCTGATTTTGCATGGTGGGTTCGTTATCGACACTCAATATACTAAGGTTGTCCGCGGCGGTCAGGATCGCCAGCGTAGTAATCCCCGTGCCGCCCCCGAGCGCAACCACTGCCTGCGGCGTGCCTTGCTCCTCACAGTAATTGCCAACAATTTCACCGACCAAGCGACTCATTTCCGTCGCAAATGGGCAGATCAAATTTAACATTTGATATTCTTGACCCATCACGCTGGAGAACATCGCATCGAAGCGGTTTTCGTCTGTCATGATTGTGCTTTCAATTTTTGCTTTGCGTCATACGCTGCCAGTTGTTCAGGCGTGGCCTCGCGTTGATGTTTGTCTTTCCATTCACTGTACGGCATACCATAGACAATCTCCCGCGCTTGCTCGTAATTGATGTCAATTTCACGCTCGGCTGCCGCAGCTGCATACCATTTAGCCAGGCAATTCCGGCAGAAATCGGCGAGCACCATCAGTTCGATATTTTGGACTTCGGGATGCTGTTGCAAATGGACCAGCAATTTTCTGAAAGCCGCGGCTTCCAGCTCGACGTTATTGGACTGAATCATGAAATCCTCCTTTAAAACCGGCATTTTAGCAGCAAAGCCGTTAGGTTCATGTACAATTGCAGCCAAAGATTCTACAATGAAGTAATTGATACTTGGGCTCTAATCGCGCTTTGTGAACACAATACATAGTTCATCCTTGGCTTTTTATCCGGTCGGCTATAACCAGCCGAGAGCCGCACGGCTGGATAATAATCTTGAACAAAAGCAAAAGCCTAATAATGACGAAACCGGGATACCTCGGCAGAATCCTGATTTACCTAAAACATCGTCAACCGCTCAAATCAAGGCCGCTTTGGCGGACAACGGATTGACCGTAAGCAATAACGACCAACCAAATAATTCGCGCACCTTGAAAGCATTGAACGCCTACACAGAAAACCGCAATCAACCCGCTCAAAGCCGGGTTGCCGAGATCATTTCCGGTATCGATCTTTACGTCTAACTCCCTCCCATCTTTCAACACCAATCATGAAGCCGCTTTTAGAGTTTTTCCCAATCGTTCTATTTTTTGTCGCTTATAAACTGTACGACATTTACATTGCCACCGCCGTCGTAATCGCCGCCACGGTTGTGCAGGTCATCAGCTATTGGCTGCTATATCGTAAAGTGGAAACCATGCAGTGGATTACGCTGGGGTTGATTTTGGTCATGGGTGGAGCAACGTTGTACTTACAAGACGAACAATTCATTAAGTGGAAACTGACCATAATTGAGTGGCTATTCGGCGGTGCATTTTTAGTCAGCCAATTCGTTGGCAAAAAGACTTTCATAGAACGCATGATGGGCGCAAACCTGGAATTGCCTGATCGCATCTGGAAACGCCTTAACATGAGCTGGTCCATGTTTTTTATCGGAGTCGGCTGTTTAAATTTGTACGTAATGGCGAACTACAGCACCGACGACTGGGTCAGTTTTAAAACTTTCGGTGTTCCTGGCCTGATGCTTATTTTTATTGCCGTACAAATAGTGTTCTTGTATAAGTTTATTCCCGCACCAGAGGCTAAAGAGTAATGTTGTATGCCGTCATAGCCGAAGATGTCGCGGACAGCTTGAGTAAACGCCTGGCCGCCCGCCCACAGCATCTGGAACGATTAACCGCATTACAAAACCAAGGCCGCTTGGTTTTGGCCGGACCGCATCCTGCGATAGATAGTGATAACCCCGGCGATGCCGGATTTAGCGGCAGCCTGATTGTTGCCGAGTTTGCCAGTCAGCAGGATGCGCAAGACTGGGCCGATGCCGATCCATATATCTCCGCGGGCGTATATGCTCGTGTTACCGTTAAACCTTTCAAACAAGTATTTCCCCAATGACAGCCGACCATATCAGACAAAAGCTGGAAGAAGCTTTTAAGCCAGAATTAATCGAAATCATCGACCATAGCGCTGCGCACGCCGGTCACGCCGGCAACAAAGGCGGCGGTCATTTTCATGTCACCCTCATATCCACTCAATTTGAAGGTAAATCCCTGGTACAAAGACATCAGCTGGTTTATCAAGCTTTGGGCGACATGATGAAGGATGAAATCCATGCCCTGGGCATTAATGCTTTACCCCCTCTGAAAACAGCTAAAGGAAATTCTTAAGATGAAACTGAAACTTATTCCCCTGATACTAGCCAGTAGCGTATTGTTACCCGGTTGCTTCGAAGAAAAAGCTAAGGAAGCCGCCGCACCAGCAGCGCCGACTGTCAGCAAAGAGGACGCGGTTGCTTCGGTTAACGGCACCTATATCAGCAAGAAAACCTTGGAAACCTTGGAAAAGGAAATTGCGGAACGCAGCCAAGGCCAAACATTCCCGAAAGAACAGCTACTGGAAGAACTGATTCAACGCGAATTGCTGATTCAACAAGCGGTGCAAAAACAACTGGATAAATCGCCGGAAGTAATCGAACGCATGGCAACCGTAAGAAACTCCTTGCTGTCGCAAGCAGCGTTACAAGATTACCTAAAAGCCAATCCGGTCACCGACGAAGAAATCAAAGCGGAATATGACTCGAAAATGGCTAACATGGGCAGCGAATACAAAGCCCGTCATATTTTGGTTAAAACCGAAGACGAAGCAAAAAAACTGATTGCAGAACTGGAAAAAGGCGGGGATTTTACCGCGCTGGCTAAAAAGCATTCTATCGATCCAATGGGCTCCGAAGGTGGCGATTTAGGTTGGTTTACCGCAGACCGTATGGTCCCGCCATTTTCTGAAGCAGTGGTTGCACTGGAGAACGGCAAATTCAGCAAAACACCGGTACAAACTCAATTTGGCTGGCACGTGATTCTGCGCGAAGAGTCCAGAGCTTTGACACCACCGCCATTTGATTCCGTCAAAGAACAAATTCGCCCAATGTTACAGCGCCAAAAAGCGCAAGCCATGATCGAAAATTTGCGTAAAAACGCCAAAGTTGAAGTCTTGCTGCCGCCGACACCGCCAAAGCAAGAAGAGGCTCAACCAGCAGCGCCAGCTGATCAGGCTGCACCAGCACCTGCTGCGGAGGCCACTCCGGCCGAACCGGCCAGCGCCGCACCTAACGCAGACGCAAAACCCACCGAACCAGCGGCTACAGCTAAATAACGCACACCCAACAGGGCGGTCCAACCGCCCTGTCTTTTTATAGTACAAGTCTTATATTGCTATAAGCTCAGCTTTCTAAATAACTATGCCGCTTGGACTTGAACTCGGGCGTGCATCTTCCGATTCTGCGTATTTTCATCCAGTAAAGCTTTAATACTGGCTGTGCATTTCCCACATACACCGCCCGCCCCCGTGCACTGCATTAGTTGCCTGCGATTGCACACACCTTGGCTAATTGCCTGCCTAACCTGCCTATCGGTGACCGCTTTACACACACACACGTACATAACACCCTCTCTTAACTCATATGCATATTAATGATAACAATTATCATTTAAAAGTAAAGTATCCACCATCACATTTTTTTCCACGCGAACTTCCGAAACCAATCAGAGTCCGAAGATGCAATTACCTTGCTTTGCTTAGGAAATACGCGGGATTGAGGCATGAACCCGAATTGCAAACCCGGGTTTGTTCATGATTAAATAGGACGATAACCTTTTCGTCATTTATTACAGAGCCAATGATGCAAGACTATCAAACCCAAAAACCCACCGTGTTGGAAATACTGGACACTCATCAAGCGATGCCGGGTAATCTGTTGCCCATATTGCATGGTATTCAGGACACACTGGGCTACATCCCGCCGGCTGCCGTAGTAGACATTGCCAAATCACTCAACCTTTCCCAAGCGGAAGTCCACGGGGTTATTAGTTTTTATCATTACTTCCGGGAAACTCCGCCCGGAGAGCACACGATAAGGATTTGTCGGGCCGAATCATGCCAAGCCATGAACGGTAAAGCATTGGAAACCCATGCCAAACAACAGCTTGGCATCGACTTTCACGAAACAACAGCCGACGGAATTTTTTCATTAGAACCTGTTTATTGTTTGGGTAACTGCGCTTGCTCGCCATCAATCACGATAGACGACGAGGTGATTGGCCGCGTCACAACCGAAAAATTCGACCGATTGCTAGCCACTTATAAAGGTGCCAAATAATGACCCGCGTATTCATATCCCGCGACTCCACCGCGCTTTCCTTAGGTGCGGAGCAAGTTGCCAAGGCCTTAGCACAGCAAGCCTCCAGCAAAAACCTATCAGTAGAAATTGTCCGCAACGGCTCGCGCGGATTGTTCTGGCTGGAAACCCTCGTAGAAGTCGAAACCAGCCAGGGCAGAGTTGCCTATGGCCCAGTGCAAGCAGAAGATGTGGCATCTTTACTCGATGCCGGCTTGCTAGAAGGGAAGCAACACCCACTCTATTTAGGCAACATTGAAGAAATAGCTTATTTCAAAAATCAAAACCGTCTTACCTTTGCCCGCGTTGGCATAACCGACCCAGTCAATATCGACGACTATTTGGCTCACGATGGATACCGAGGTTTAAAAAATGCGCTGGCCTTACAACCAACCGAGATCGTCAAGCAAGTAACTGACTCAGGCTTACGCGGTCGTGGCGGCGCGGCGTTTCCAACCGGGATCAAATGGAATACGGTGTTAAACGCGCCTGCAGACCAGAAATACATCGTCTGCAACGCCGACGAAGGCGACTCAGGTACCTTCTCCGACCGGATGATCATGGAAGGCGACCCCTTCGTATTGATCGAGGGTATGACTATCGCTGGCTTGGCGGTGGGCGCTACCCAAGGTTATATTTATCTGCGCGTCGAATATCCGCACGCCAAAATCGCACTGAATCAAGCCATCGAAGCCGCCTACAAAAACGGCTATCTGGGCGAAAACATTCAAAGTAGCGGCAAAACCTTCCACTTGGAAGTGCGTAGCGGCGCGGGCGCTTATATCTGCGGCGAAGAAACATCTTTATTGGAAAGCTTGGAAGGCAAACGCGGATTAGTGCGTTTTAAGCCGCCGCTTCCCGCTATCGTCGGCCTGTTCGGCAAACCCACCATCGTCAACAACGTCATTTCGCTGGCTTCGATCCCGGTGATCCTAGACAAAGGCGGCGAATATTATAAAAACTACGGCATGGGGCGTTCGCGCGGTACCCTACCCCTACAACTGGCTGGCAACATCAAACATCCAGGGTTGTTTGAAGTGGCTTTCGGCATGACCTTGCGCGAGCTGCTTTACGATTACGGCGGCGGCTCCGCCAGCGGCAGGCCGATACGCGCGGTTCAGGTGGGTGGTCCATTGGGTGCCTATCTGCACGAAGGCCAGTTCGATACCCCGTTGGATTACGAAGCCTTCGCGGCAATATCAGCGGTATTAGGCCATGGCGGCATCGTGGTTCACGACGACACTGTCAACATGGCCGACATGGCCCGTTATGCAATGGAATTTTGCGTGGAAGAATCCTGCGGCAAATGCACACCTTGCCGAATCGGATCGACACGCGGCGTCGAAGTAATAGACCGCATTGTCGACGGCGTGCAAAAGGATAAAAACACCGTGTTGTTGCGCGATTTATGCGACACCATGACTTACGGATCTTTGTGTGCGATGGGCGGCATGACACCATTCCCGGTGTTGAGCGCGCTGAATCATTTCCCTGAAGACTTTGGCCTCGAAGCCGCCAAAGCCTGATCGATTACCAGGAGATAAATATGTCTGCCAATAACGAAATAGATTACGGAACTCCCGCGAGTTCGTCTGCAAATCAAGTCACTCTGGAAATCGACGGCCATAAGGTCACTGTCAATGCCGGCAGTTCCGTAATGCGCGCCGCCGCCGAAGCTGGGATCAGCATCCCTAAACTGTGTGCCACCGACAGCCTCGATCCCTTCGGCTCGTGCCGGATGTGTCTGGTACAAATCGAAGGCGCGCGCGGCTATCCAGCTTCCTGCACGACGCCAGTCGCGGACGGCATGAAGGTCTGTACCCAGAACGATAAGTTGGCCAGCATCAGACGCGGCATCGCCGAACTGTATATCTCCGACCATCCTTTAGACTGTCTGACCTGTGCCGCCAACGGCGACTGCGAACTGCAAGACACCGTCGGTCAAGTTGGCTTGCGTGAAGTCCGCTACGGCTTCGACGGCGAAAACCATCTGAATTCCGAAAAAGACACCAGCAATCCTTATTTCAGCTTTGATCCTTCGAAATGTATCGTTTGCTCGCGTTGCGTGCGCGCTTGCGAGGAAGTGCAAGGCACTTTCGCCCTAACTATCGACGGGCGAGGCTTCGACTCCAAAGTCTCTCCAGGCCAAAACCAGCCTTTCATGGAATCCGAATGCGTATCCTGCGGCGCCTGCGTACAAGCATGCCCTACCGCGACGCTGATGGAAAAATCGGTGATCGACAATGGCGTGCCTGAGCACAGCACCATCACCACCTGCGCCTATTGCGGTGTCGGTTGCTCATTCAAAGCCGAAATGAAAGGCGAACAACTGGTGCGCATGGTGCCTGACAAAAACGGCCAAGCCAATCATGGTCATTCTTGTGTCAAAGGCCGTTTCGCGTTTGGTTATGCCACGCACAAAGACCGCATCACCACTCCCATGGTCCGGGAAAAAATTTCCGATCCTTGGCGCGAAGTCAGCTGGGAAGAAGCCATTAGCTTTGCTGCCAACAAATTGAAAGGTATCCAGGCCAAATACGGTAAAGACTCAATCGGTGGTATTACTTCATCGCGTTGCACCAACGAAGAAACCTATCTGGTGCAAAAATTAATCCGCGCCGGCTTCGGTAACAACAATGTCGACACCTGCGCCCGCGTTTGCCACTCACCGACCGGCTACGGATTGAAAAGCACATTTGGTGAGTCATCCGGCACCCAAACCTTTGACTCGGTGATGCAGTCCGATGTGATTATGGTAATCGGCGCCAATCCGACTGACGGCCACCCGGTTTTCGGCTCGATGATGAAACGCCGCTTGCGCCAAGGCGCAAAACTAATCGTGGTCGATCCACGCAGCATCGATTTGGTGAGCAATAGCCCGCATGTAAAAGCCGACTATCATCTGAAACTGCGCCCCGGCACCAACGTTGCCGTCGTCACTGCATTGGCTCACGTCATCGTCACCGAAGGCCTGGCGGACGAAAAATTTGCGTTGGAACGTTGCGATGTCGAGTCGTTTAACAAATGGAAAACCTTCGTTGCGCTGCCTCAGCATTCACCTGAAGCCGTTGCCGAATTGACCGGCGTGCCTGCCGAGAGCATGCGCGCAGCAGCCCGCTTGTACGCAACAGGCGGTAATGGTGCGATCTATTACGGCTTGGGCGTTACCGAACATAGCCAAGGCTCGACGACCGTCATAGGTATCGCCAATTTAGCGATGGCTACCGGCAATATCGGCCGCGACGGCGTCGGCGTCAATCCATTGCGCGGACAAAACAACGTGCAAGGCTCTTGCGATATGGGCTCGTTTCCGCACGAGTTCGTCGGCTACCGCCATGTTTCCGATTCGCAAACCCGCATTCAGTTCGAGACAGCTTGGAACGTAGCGCTGTCATCCGAACCCGGCTTACGCATCCCGAATATGTTTGCCGCCGCTATCGACGGCAGTTTCAAAGGCTTGTACGTACAAGGTGAAGACATCGCTCAGTCGGATCCAGACATAACGCACGTTCACCACGCGCTACGCGAACTGGAATGCTTGGTGGTACAAGACATTTTCCTGAACGAAACGGCCAAATTCGCCCACGTATTTTTACCGGGCTCCTCGTTCCTGGAAAAAAACGGCACCTTTACCAATGCCGAACGCCGAATTTCACCAGTTCGCAAAGTCATGACCCCACTAGGCGGCAAGGAAGACTGGGAAGTAACCCAGGACTTGTCCAACGCCCTGGGTTATCCGATGAATTACAATCATCCTTCGGAAATCATGGATGAAATCGCGGCTCTAACGCCGCAATTTGCCGGCGTCAGTTACGAAAAAATCGACGAAATGGGCAGCATCCAATGGCCTTGCAACGACGAAACCCCGGACGGTACACCGATCATGCACGCCGATCACTTCGTCCGCGGCAAAGGTCGTTTCATGCTGACCGAATATGTTGCAACCGAAGAACGCACCAGTAGCAAGTATCCATTGATCCTGACCACCGGCCGAATCTTGTCGCAATACAACGTTGGGGCGCAAACCCGCCGCACTGAAAACGTTGCTTGGCATGAAGAAGACCGTCTGGAATTGCACCCGCACGATGCCGAAGTCTTAGGCATCAGCGATGGCGATTGGTGCGGCGTGAAAAGTCGCTCCGGCGAAACGGTATTGCGCGCCAAGGTCACGGACCGCATGCAGCCGGGCGTGGTTTATACCACTTTCCATTTCCCGCATTCAGGCGCCAACGTTATAACCACCGATAACTCGGACTGGGCAACCAACTGTCCGGAATACAAGGTTACAGCGGTGCATGTTGCAAAAGTCGCGCAACCGTCGGCATGGCAACAGGAATACCAAGACTTTTCCGACAACCAGTTGTCTTTGCTGGAAAACCGCATCGCGGTCAACGAGTAAACCGCAACCGATTTATGGATGCAGTCTCAAGCGAACTGGGCTGGACCAGCTATCGAACCGGCACGTTCGATAGCTGGCGCGGGCCTGTTCATACCGCGAAGGAAGATTATGTCGCCGAAGAAGTGCCGGTGGTGTTGGTCTACAACACCATTCCGCATGTGGTGATGCTGGCAACGCCCCTTAATTTGGAAGATTTTGCGCTGGGTTTCAGCCTGACCGAGGAAATCATCGGTCATCCATCCGAATTGCAATCGATACGTGTCGTACAACGCTCCAAAGGCGTGGAAGTCAGAATGACGATTCCGGAAGCCCGATTCGAGAAACTGCACGGCAAGGGAAAAAACATGACCGGCAGAACCGGTTGCGGTTTGTGCGGAGCCACTACGTTGGAACAAGCCATCCGCCACCCGCATCATGTCGGCCAAGGTTTAGCGCTTAGTGCACATCTATTGAGCAGCGGTTTCGCCGATATGGCGCAAAAACAATCTCTGAATTTATTGACCGGCGCGGTCCATGCGGCAGCGTGGCTGCATCCGGAACGCGGCATCGTTGCGGTACGGGAGGATGTCGGCCGCCACAATGCACTGGATAAACTGATCGGCTCATTAGCCAAAGCCAACTGCAATTTTGAAAATGGCTGGCTGCTAGTGACCAGCCGCGCCAGTTACGAAATGGTACAAAAAGCAGCCAGCGTTGGCATCACACTGCTGGCAGCCATATCCGCACCTACCGCATTAGCGATTCAATTGGCGGAAGAGTGCGGACTGACTCTGGTCGGCTTCGCCCGTCACGAGAATCACATGATCTACACTCACCCTCATCGTTTACAACATTACCAAGAATCAGCCGCATAGAACATGGATAACCATAATCTCATTAAAATGGCCAATAACATTGGCGCTTTTTTTAAATCCGAACCCGATCGGGAATTGGCCATTAAAGGCGTTGAACAACATATCCGCAACTTTTGGGAACCGCGCATGCGTAAAGCGATTGTAGAATACGTGCAACAAGGTGGTAAAGAGTTGATGGAGATAGTGTCGGAAGCGGTATTGCGTATTGCCAAGTAGCTCTAGCTGGTCAAATTGTATTGAATCAGTTTATCGACCAGCGCTCCAAACGGCTCATCAGCCTCATTGAAAACTTCTCCCCAAATAGGTTCAATTTGGGGGGAAGTCTAAGTCTCTACCTAGCCTTAACTATTAACGATTGATCGCCTTAGTCAGCGGCACTAAGCGGTTGAACTTCGGCTGGCAAGGTCGTACCCAAATACTTATTCAATTGGCCTTTGCTCGCTAAAATCCGGAATTGCGAAAACAACTCGTCATATTTGGCATTGATATACGAACTTTTGGCGATATAGGCTTCGTTGAAGGTATCCAACAAGTCCAATAACGTCCGTTGCCCGATATTGAATTGCTGCTGATAAGCGCTGATAGTCTTCTCGCTGGCATCGACGTGCTGTTTAAAAAACTCCAGCTGACTTTTCACGGTTTGGTGAGCCACCCACGACAAACGCATGCTTTCAATCACCTGCCTATGCGTATTATCGCGAATATCCTTGGCCTGATTGATCAACTGCGCGGTTTGCTCGCGACGGGCCACATCCTTACCGCCGTTAAAAATGTTATAGCGCATGCGTAACATCGCGGTCATATCCGAGTTGGTACCGCGAATACCGTCCAGATTGTAGTTATGACTGACGCCGGTCTCAATATCAAAACGCGGAAAATAAGGCGCCATTGCCGTAGCATGTTGAGCAAATGCCGAATCGATATCGGAATTGGCCGATTTCAGAATAGGATGGTCGGCCAACGCTTCCTCTATGGCTTGATCAAGCGTCTGAGGCAATGCGGCTTCAGGGGACTGAATCGGCTGAATCCCTTCCGGCAGCATACCTATGACTCGCAAGAAACTGGTCTCGGCATCTTTCAAATTACCGATTTCGGACAACACATTCTTTTCCGCCAAGGCTACCCGGCCCATCGACTGGTCGACGTCAGCCCGTTTGCCCACGCCGCGTTCACTACGCAGTTTGATTTGATCGTTGGTACCTTGATGACGTTGCAGATTTTCCTTAGCCAGATTCAACAACTCCTGACGTCGCAACACCTTGATGTAGGCTTCAACACCATCAAGCGCGGTTATTTCCGACCGGCCAAATACGGTGTAGGCTCGTGAGTCGGTGCGAGCTTCCTGTCTCTCCACTTCATTCGGAGTAGCCAGACCATCAAACAACATTTGCCTGGCCAGAATCGCCCCTTCCTCCCTATGATAAAAAACCGAGCCGTCACCGCGGCCCCGAGTGGTAGGGTTATTCGATTCTTCCCAGCCGATGCCGGCTGTGACATCCACCGTTGGAAAATAGCCGGCCTTGGCTTGGCCGATTTCCTCTTCAACCGCGCGGCGTTCTGATTTGGCAGCTTGGACTTGGGGATTTTCATCCAATACTTTCTGAATAGACTCTTGCAAACTCAACGCCTGGCTGCTGGATACACAGGCCAAATGCATGGCTATTCCTAAACTCAAACTCCTGCTGACTCTCATAACATTCCTCTCTGATATTGGTCGATTTCTTTTAACAATAGGGCTAATCTCAATCGGTCGTCGACATTCAATTTCCTAAAAATCGACGATAAATGCGCTTTTACAGTACGCTCGGAAATATTCATCGCAAAAGCAATACGCTTATTACTTTCGCCCTGCCGTATCATGTCCGCCACTTCCACTTCGCGCGCGGATAAACTAGCCAGTTGCTTTAGCTTTAGTTCGGTATCGACAGTATTAGGTGCAAGTTGTGGACGCCTGGCACTGGTCAACACACCAATGACCTTGGGCACCAAAGCCCGACGAATCCAAATATCGCCCGCCAAAATACAAGCTACCGCACGAGTTAAAAGTTCCGACGCTTCGGATTGTTCGCAATAGCCGGCGGCACCGTTAATCAGCACCTCGATCTGCTTATGTTCCGGCCAATCGCAACCCATCACCAGAAACCGGACCTTTTTGTTAGCAAAAACCGTTAACAAACTGGCATCGTCATCCAGTTTTTTTGCATCGAAAATCACTGCATCGGCCGTATATTCGCTGCGGATACTGTGCAGCATACTAACGTTATATTCCGCGATCAGCGCATGAGTCCACTGCGCCGTCAGCTGAGGATTATTGGAATAAATCAGTATGTTAGCCACAAATGTAATTGTTGTTATGAGTTATCGTTCTCTTAAAGCCCTATCCCTGGCTTTCAATATCGGCTTTAAGAGGTAATCAAGCACTGTTTTTTTTCCGGTTAAAATATCAACTTCCGCGGTCATCCCGGCAATGATTTCCAAGCGTTCGCCGCCCTTTTCCAGGTAATTTTTAGCGGTGCGCAAACGAATCAAGTAGTAACTGTCTTCATCTTTCTTTTCGCCGGGTATGCTGTCGGCGCTGATATGTTCCAAAGAGGCCTCCAGGCCACCGTAGATCGAAAAATCATAAGCGCTTAGTTTTACCACAGCTTTCTGCCCAGGGCGAAGAAAAGCAATGTCCGCCGGCCGAATTTTCGCTTCTATCAACAACTGATCTTCCAGCGGCACGATTTCCAGCAAATCCATGCCGGGTTGAATAACGCCGCCCACCGTAGCCACCTTGATGCGTTTTACCGTGCCTTTTACCGGCGACAGCACTCTGGTACGGCTAACCCTATCTTCTAAAGCAACGGCAGATTCGGATGTACGATCCAGTTCCGCCTTCACCTCGTTCAACTCTTTCAAGGCTTCGGTTTTATAACGAATCTTGATCTCCGCTAATTTGTTACGCGCTTCGTCCAATGACGAACGTAGCCGCGGCATCGCCAGATTGGCAGAATTCAGCTCGCCCTTCAAATCGTTGGCAGCACGCTGCAAACGCAATAATTCAACTTGCGACATCGCCCCGTCAGCCACCAGCGGTTCAGACATCTTCACTTCGTCTTGCAATAATTTGTAGCTACGCGCCAACTGGTCGCTTTTCGATTGAATTTCAATAATTTCCTGCTCTTTCTGCCGTACCTGCTCGGCGAAAATGTCACTATTCGACCTGATTTCGCTCTGCTTGGAAACCAGCAATTGCCTGGCATTCTCGGCAATTTGCGGCGCGTTTTTCAAAACCTCCTCAGGAATCGCCAAAGGCGTGCCGTTGACTTCGGCATTCAAGCGCGCGGTATTCGCCAGTAACTCGTAATACTTTAACTTGGCTTCCTTAAACGAGGAAGCAAAACGGACTTGATCGAGTTGCAGCAACACTTGATCCTTGTCCACCAATTGGCCTTCTTGAACCAATATTTCCGAAACGATACCACCCTCCAGATTCTGCACCACCTGGACCTGACTGGACGGTATGGTCTTGCCGTCACCACGTGTGACTTCGTCCAAGCTGGCAAATCCGGCCCAAACCAAGGCCACCACCACAAATGCCACCGATGACCACAGGATCAAATGGCTTTGCAAGGGTAATTCGTAAAGATTGGCGGCGTTGACGTCGCTTAAAAAGCCCTGATCTTCGGCTCGATAGCGATGCTCAGCGCGCCACTCGGCTATTTTTTTCAACATATCAAATAGCCACCTTGATCTGTCCTTGGCGCAAGGCTTCCAGCACATGATCCTTGGGACCGTCGGCGACCATATGTCCGCCGTCCATTACGATCAATCTATCCACCAAACTCAGCAACGACATGCGGTGCGTAACCAGTATCAGAGTCTGTTCGCCCAATTGCGCGGCAAACCGCTGTTTAAACGCCTCCTCGCTACTGTTGTCCATCGCATTGGTCGGCTCATCCATAATAAAAATGGATGGCGACAACAGCAAAGCTCTAGCCAGCGCAATACTCTGCCGCTGCCCACCGGACAAGGATGCACCGCGTTCGCCCACTTGCAAATCAAAACCCGCAGGATGTTTACTGACGAATTGATCCACACCGGCAATCGCCGCCGCTTTTAACACCGCAGCGTCATCGGCGTAGCGTGAACCCAAGACAATATTGTCCTTCACGCTGCCAAACATTAAGGCAATATCTTGCGGCACATAGCCGATTTGCCGGCGTAAATCGGAAGGGTCGATTTGGCGAATATCGGTGCCGTCTATCAATATCGAACCCTCTTGCGCCTGATATAACCCCAGCATCAATTTTTCCAAGGTACTCTTGCCGGAACCGATGCGGCCGATAAACCCCACACGCTCACCAGCCTTGATCTTAAACGTAATGCCGTCCAGGGCCTTGACCGGTTGCTGCGGATAGCTGAAACGGACGTGCTTGAACTCTATCTCGCCCTTGAAACCCGGCCTATGCAAATAGTCCTTGCCACTCTCGCGTTCCACCGGTAAGGCCATCATGCGGTTAAACGACCCCAAGGCGGTGACAGCTTGATGGTAACGGGTCAATAATGCAGCGACCTGCCCGACCGGCGCCAAGGCCCGCGAGGTCAACATCGTGCAAGCCACCAGGCCGCCGGTCGTCAAATCGCCATCAGTAATCTGGTAGACACCGGCCACCACCACCAGTACCGATGCCAATTGCTGTAGGAAAGCAGTCAAATTGACGGTTAAGCCGGCATAAAACCGCGACTTTAACCCCAGCCGGGCAATTTCGCCGACATTCTGTTCCCAACGGCGCTGCAATTGCCCATCCGCACCGGCCGTTTTGATAGTTTCCAGATTGGACAGCGCTTCCACCAACGTGGCATTTTTCTCGCCGCCGAATTTGAACATGGCGTTGATCGTGTTCTTTAACGGCGCCTGCAAGGCGATACCAATCAACATGGCCAACGGTAAAATCGCCAACGGAATCAAAGCCAAACTGCCGCCGACGCTATAAATAATCACTAAAAACAAAAACAAAAACGGCAAGTCGATCAATGTCACCAGCGTCGCCGAGGTCAAAAACTCGCGAAACGATTCGAATTCGCTCAGGTTGTTGGCAAATGCACCCACCGATGGCGGCCTGGCTTCCATGCGAATATTCATCAGTTTTTCAAAAATATTCGCCGACAAGATAATATCGGCGCGCTTACCGGCCGCATCGATAAAATAACTTCGCAGCAGCTTCATCGCCAATTCAAAGCCAAACACGATCAGCACGCCTACCGTCAGTACCCACAAAGTTTCCAGCGCGTGATTCGGCACCACGCGATCATACACATTCATGAAAAATAACGGCGCCGCCAAAGCAAACAGATTGATTAATACCGAAGCCGCCAACACTTCCGCATAAATCGGCCAAGATTTATACAGGACGTCCCAAAACCAATGTTTGACCTTAGGCACCGCCGATTCCGCGGTTCTGCCGTCAAAGCGATGCTGTAATTGCACAAAAAAAGCCGAACCGCTGTAACTGGCTTGCAGCTCCGCAACGCTAACAATCTTTTCGCCGCTCTCGGTTTCCGGCAACACCACGGTATAGTTTTCTGCGTTCTTGGCAAGCAACACGCAGGCGTTGCCATCTTTAAGCAACAACACTGCCGGCAGCACCAAATTGGAAATTTTCTGCAAGGGCCTGCGCAACAAGCGGCTGGTCAAACCGGCGCGTTCAGCGGCTCGCGTAAACAAGGCCGGTGTTAATTTATTATCGACTAAGGGCAGCCCTGCCACCAAGGCCGTGGCGGTTTGCGGGATATGCAACAACTTGCAGACCGACAGCAAAGCCAACAATAAAGGATCGTCAAACGTGGAATCTGCTGGTCCGGATATCTGGCCGCTATCAGGCATGGAGGATGTGAGTAGAAGTTATAGTTCTTATAACGCTTAGGCGCGCTACTGTACTTAAGTATTATAAAGCGCTGCCATTACAACTTAAAAAGCAATTTTATCAAAGCAAATTCAATCACCGGCACCAGGTGCATCACCGATAATTTCCCGTAACAAGGCGGTGGCATAGCTACCGGCGGGCAAATTGAAGCTCAACTTGAGTTGATTGTCCAACCACTGCCACGCCATATCTTGCGGCAATGCGCGCAAGGCCCGACGATCTGCTTCCAGATCAAACGCAAGCAATCCGTCGGCTACGGCTGCGTTAGCGGCAATCACGGCGTCTTCTATCGCACCAGCCTCAGCTGTGGCAATCTTACCGCCACGACCCCACATGATCCCGGTGGGATGAATATCGCCATGCTCGACACGTGCCGAGAGACTGACGTCGTTGGTATCGCCGGTAAAACAGCTATTACTGCCGTCTAGCTTGAATACATCGCCACTTATCGCACGCTGCCAATTGGCTTGCTCGACGCGCCGGGCCAAGATTAAATTGAACAAATACGAGCGCGCCGCCGACAGATACAAGGAACGTTGTTCGCGTTTGACCTTGGCACCGGCAAACATGGCCAGCGCGCGCTGGATATTTTGGCCGTGATGCCCGAAACGCTGCGGGCCGAAGTAATTGGGAAAACCCTGGGCTTTGATGTGTTGCAACTGCTTTTCGGCAAGTTCTTGATCGCCTGTCCAATTGCGGATCAGCAAAGTAAAGCGGTTGCCGGCCAATACGCCGCGCTTAAGTTTCCGGGCATGCCGGACCGTTTGCAAAACCTGCAACCGGTCGGTTTCGATAGCTGACCAATCCGGATCAGCCTTACCCGGCAACCACACGCTGAACCATTGCCGAGTGCGGCCGTGTCTATCCTTCAGACCGGCGTAGCTGACATCTTGTTGTCTGACACCGGCATGGCGAGCCAACTGCCGTGCCACATATTCGGTGTTTTCGCCGATTTTTTCGATATGCAGGAATACATGCTCGCCACTGCCTTCCGGCTCAAACGATAGAATTTCTTCGACGACGAAATCTTCAGGCTCGGTTTTAATGGCGCCGGCACCGGACGGGCCACCGTAGGCGTAAGGCCATTCGGGTAAACTAAAATCTGTCATTGGAGATTTGGTCAAGTTGTTGCAATACGAGTGCATGGATGCGGGAGGTATAGCGCCACAGGAGCTGTTGCCGAGACGGCACCCGACATATCAGGGTTGTTACCAATAAATTATCCGGAAACGCTACGCGCCCCCTGGCCGACCTAACCAAAATTTTCGTTGCCCTGCTTCAGCGTATCGCGCAGCAAACCAAAATGTTCAGAAAATTAGCTTGGTTGAAAAAGTATAAAAAAAACACCTAACACAACAAAGAAGATTCCAACCTTAAAGGTAAGGTAGTGCGAGTGATAATACTCTTCCTCCGTAGTTGGCGGACGTGAGTCATTTTGCGCGTCTAAATACCCTTTAACTCCCCTTTTTTGCCTGCCGCTTAGCCAAGGAATCATCCCGGAGCTAATAAGGATAGTGATACCAAAAAGCACAATTCCGAAGCCGTCGCCATAGTGCTCGAAGCCATAAGCAATAAATTCGCTTATGGCGTCATTTCTACTCATAGTCGACTCCTTAATTTACAGAGCATCAACACCAAAAATCTGAGGGGACGCACCGCATACCGAACGAAGGCCGTAACGAAGACACTAGCCAGAAGGTGCGCGGTGAGTGCCTTCTGGCTAGATCAGCCACTAATAAGGTTTTTATTTCTCAATCAACACCACCACCTGCACCGCAATACCTTCCTTGCGCCCCTCGAAACCCAGTTTCTCGGTGGTAGTCGCTTTGACGTTGATGAAATCGACATCGACAGCCAAGTCGGCAGCGATGTTGGCGCACATGGCCGGCACATGGGGGAGCATTTTCGGTGCCTGGGCGATGATGGTCACATCGGCGTTGACTAATTTGTAGCCTTTTTCCTGAACGATTTTATAGACGTGGCGTAGCAATACGCGGCTGTCAGCGCCCTTGAATTCGGGGTCGGTGTCTGGAAAATGCTTGCCGATGTCGCCTAAAGCCGCCGCGCCGAGAATGGCGTCAGCTAGTGCATGCAGCACCACGTCGCCGTCGGAATGGGCTTCCAGGCCTTTTTCGTAGGGAATTTTTACGCCACCCAAAATGATGTGGTCGCCGTCGTTGAAACGGTGGACGTCGTAGCCTTGGCCGACTCGGATCATGCTTGTTGCTCCATATAAAATTGCGCCAGCGCCAGATCTTCCGGCCGGGTGATTTTGATGTTATCGGGACGGCCTTCGACGATTTTCGGCTGAAAACCCAACAATTCCAGCGCACTGGCTTCGTCTGTAATGGCCGGATTGCCTTCGGTTTGTTGTAGCGCATCGCGCAACATGCCATATTTGAACATCTGCGGGGTCAACGCGCGCCAGATGTGCTTTCGATCAACCGTAGCGGTAATAGTATCGCCATCCACATTCTTGAGCGTGTCGTGCGAAGACAGCGCTAAAATGCCGCCGACTGCATCGTCTTTCAGCGTGTCAATTTGCAGATGAATGTCAGAAGCCGTCAGACAAGGCCGAGCGGCGTCATGCACCAGCACCCAGTCGTCTTCGGCAGCCTGGCCTTGCAAAGATTTCAGAGCCGATAGTACCGAGTCGGCCCGCTCTTTCCCGCCAGGTGCGGTAATCACCTGCGGATGTTTAGACACATCCAACTCCGGCCAATACGGATCTTCAATGGATATTGCTACAGCCACGGCTTGAAAAGCGCCGGACTGCAATAATCGGTCTAAGGTATGTTCAATGACGGTTTTGCCGGCCAGCGGCAGATATTGTTTAGGGCGGTCGGCTTGCATGCGTTTGCCGACGCCGGCTGCCGGGACAACTGCCCAGCATTTAGGAGTTTGATTCATGCTCTACTCAAGCACTTGAAAGAAGGTTTCGTTTTCCTTGATCATGCCCAGCTCGTAGCGGGCGCGTTCTTCGATGGTTTCCAAACCGCGGCGCAAATCCAGCACCTCGGCATATAAGGAGTCGTTGCGTTCCTTTTTTTCCTGGGCTTCCTTGGTCAAGGTTTCCAGGCGCTCCCGATAATCGCTAATCTGCGAGACGCTGGCATCACCTAGCCACAACCGATACTGGAAGTGAACGATTAACAGGATGATGATGGCGATCAGGGTTTTAATGGCGGTATCTCAATGTAGGTTGGGTTATGCTCGATAGAGCGTAACCCAACATCGTAGAGCAATCATGTCGGGTTACGCTTAGCTAACCCGACCTACATTTATTTGGACAACATTTTAAACGCGCTGCGGCCGGCGTATTTGGCTTTGTCGCCCAACTCGTCTTCGATTTTCATCAGACGGTTGTATTTGGCAACCCGGTCGGAACGGCTCAATGAACCGGTTTTGATTTGACCGGTACCGGTAGCAACCACCAAGTCGGCGATGGTGGTGTCTTCGGTTTCGCCGGAACGGTGAGAAACCACGGCGCTGTAGCCCGCAGCAGCAGCCATATCGATAGCTGCCAAAGTTTCGGTCAAGGTACCGATTTGGTTGACTTTGATCAGAATGGAGTTGGCGATGCCTTTCTCAATACCTTCTTTCAGGATGGCAGGGTTGGTCACGAACAAGTCGTCGCCGACCAATTGAATTTTGCCTCCCAATTTTTCGGTTTGATATTTCCAGCCGTCCCAATCGTTTTCGTCCAGACCGTCTTCGATGGAGATAATGGGGTATTTATCAACCCACGCAGCCAGGAAATCGACCATTTCTGTAGAATTGAAACTGCGATTTTCCGCAGACAGCACATATTTACCGTCGTCGAAATATTCTGAAGCAGCAGCGTCCATACCTAAATAGATGTCAACGCCTGCTTTGTAACCGGCTTTTTCGATCGCTTCCAAGATCACTTCAATGGCTTCTTCGTTAGAAGACAAGTTAGGCGCAAAGCCGCCTTCGTCGCCGACAGTGGTCGCCAAACCGCGGCTTTTCAATACTTTAGCCAAGTTATGGAATACTTCGGCACCGTAACGGATCGCTTCGCGGAAGGTTGGCGCGCCAACAGGCAAAATCATGAATTCTTGCAAATCCACACTGTTGTCAGCGTGCGAACCGCCGTTGATGATGTTCATCATCGGTACAGGCAGAATGAATTCGCCGGATTTGTTCAGGAATTTGTACAACGGTACGCCGGCTTCTTGCGCAGCAGCACGGGCAGCCGCCATGGAAACACCCAGGATAGCATTGGCGCCGATGCGGCTTTTGCTTGGAGTACCATCCAACGCGATCATTTTTTCGTCCAGCGCGGCTTGGTTGTTGGCGTCCATACCCACAACGGCTTCACGAATTTCGGTGTTGACGAAGTTAACCGCTTTCAACACACCTTTGCCCAAATAACGGGATTTATCGCCATCGCGCAATTCAATCGCTTCGCGTTCGCCGGTGGAAGCGCCGGATGGCACCATCGCGGTCCCGACGACGCCGGATGCCAAATACACTTCCGCTTCCACAGTCGGGTTACCGCGTGAATCCAGAACTTCTCTTGCCTTTACGTCTACTATTCTTGCCATTATTTTGCCCTATAGTGTGGTTTCAATCAGGCTGGTGGATTTAACAGCCCGGTCTATCGTTACTAACATTTCCAATAATTCTTTCATGCGGTGCAAGGGCCAGGAGTTCGGGCCGTCGCTCAACGCTTCTTCGGGTTTGGGATGCGATTCCATGAAAAGCCCGGCAATGCCCACTGCGACTGCCGCGCGCGCCAACACAGGCACATGCTCACGCTGGCCGCCGGAGACATTTCCCTGCCCGCCCGGCAACTGCACGGAGTGGGTGGCATCGAATACCACCGGGCAACCGGTGTCGCGCATCACGGCCAGCGAACGCATGTCCGAAACCAAATTATTATAGCCAAACGACACGCCGCGCTCGCAAACCATGATTTGCTGATTGCCGGTGGCCTTGGCTTTGGCAGCGACATTGGCCATATCCCAAGGCGCTAAAAACTGGCCTTTTTTGATATTCACCGGTTTACCCAAGGCGGCGACGCTTTGGATGAAATTGGTCTGGCGGCACAGGAATGCCGGGGTTTGCAATACATCCACCACCGCCGCAACTTCTTCTAGCGGCGTATCTTCATGCACATCGGTCAAAACCGGCACATGCAATTGTTGCTTAACCTTTTCCAGAATCTGCAAACCTTTTTCCAGACCTGGCCCGCGAAAACTGCCCAAGGATGAACGGTTGGCCTTGTCGAATGACGATTTATAAATGAAAGGGATATTCAACTCGTCGGCTATTTCTTTCAATTTACCGGCGGTATCCATCGTCATTTGTTCGCTTTCGATCACACAAGTACCGGCGATCAGGAAAAACGGCTTATCCAGGCCGACTTCGAAATTACATAATTGCATGTTTAACCTTGTTTATGCCCCTAGAGGGTGCTTCTTGTGTTTGGCGGCCGCTTCGACGAAGCCTGAGAACAGCGGATGACCGTTACGCGGTGTCGAGGTAAACTCCGGATGAAATTGGCAGGCTAAAAACCAGGGGTGATCGGGCAGCTCAATAATTTCCACCAAGCGCCCATCCAGCGATTTGCCGGAGAAACGCATACCCGCCGCTTCCAATTGCTTCAAATACTGATTGTTAAATTCGTAACGATGGCGATGGCGTTCGGTGATCACGTCTTTTTGGTACAACTCGAACGCCAATGAATCGGATTTTAAACGGCATTTTTGCGCACCCAAGCGCATGGTGCCGCCAATGTCGGAATCTTCGTCACGCACGTTTAATTGGCCTGCTTCATCCATCCATTCGGTAATCAAACCGATGATAGGGTGTGGGCTATTCGGCAAAAACTCGGTGCTATGCGCACCTTCCAAACCGACCACATCGCGAGCAAACTCGATAACCGCGGACTGCATGCCCAAACAAATGCCCAAGTAAGGAATCTTGTTTTCGCGGGCGAAGCGTACCGTAGAAATCTTGCCTTCCACGCCACGCTCGCCAAAACCGCCCGGCACCAGAATCGCATCGACATCTTTCAGCTTTGCGGTGCCTTCGGCTTCGATGGTTTCGGAATCGATATAAGTGATTTGCACCTTGTGACGGGTGTGGATCCCAGCGTGAATCAAAGCTTCGTTCAAGGATTTGTAGGCATCGGTGTGATCGACGTATTTACCGACGATGGCAATATTGACTTCATCGGTGGGGTGAGTCAGGCCATCGACCACTTTCTCCCAAGCCGACAAATCAGCCGGCGGCACGTCGAGGCGTAACTGAGCCACGACGATGTCGTCCAATCCTTGTTCGCGTAGTAACAGTGGAATGCGGTAGATGGTATCGGCGTCAATCGCGGAAATAACCGCTTTCTCGTTGACATTCGTGAACAAGGCGATTTTTTTACGCTCACTGGCCGGAATCGGCTGCTCGGAACGGCAAATCAAAATGTCCGGCTGAATACCGATGGTGCGCAGCTCTTTGACGGAATGTTGCGTCGGTTTGGTTTTAATCTCGCCGGCAGACTTGATGTAAGGCACCAAAGTCAGGTGGATAAATACCGCCCGGTCTCGACCCAATTCCACGCCCATTTGCCGGATGGATTCCAAAAACGGCAGAGATTCGATGTCACCAACCGTGCCGCCGACCTCGATCAGTGCCACATCGGTACCTTCTGCACTGGCATAAACGCGGCGTTTGATTTCGTCGGTAATATGCGGAATGACCTGTACGGTCGCCCCCAGATACTCGCCCTTGCGCTCGTTGCGCAACACTTGCTCGTAGACCTGGCCGGTAGTGAAGTTGTTTTTCTTGGCCATTGTGGTTTTTAAAAACCGCTCGTAATGGCCTAAATCCAGATCGGTTTCCGCGCCATCCTCCGTCACAAATACCTCGCCGTGTTGAAACGGGCTCATGGTGCCGGGATCGACGTTAATGTAAGGATCGAGTTTGGTGAGAGTAACTTTCAGGCCGCGATCTTCCAAGATGGCTGCCAACGATGAAGCGGCTATCCCTTTTCCCAAGGATGAAACCACTCCGCCGGTGATGAATATGAATTTTGTCATGAACGTTTGGCGCCCTGTTAAGCAATAGCAAGGGGGTCGAAAAGCGGCAAATTCTAACAGTTTTATGGTGCAATTGCCTTTTTAATTGCCAAAGCAAACTGAGCAGGGATCTCGATTATTGAAAAACATCAACGAGATTCGGCAGTAAACACCAACTGATTTTTGCCACGTTGCTTTGCCAGATACATCGCATCGTCAGCACATTTAATCAACAATTCGGCTTCGAAATGATCGGTGGGATACATGGCAATGCCGATACTGGCACCAATTTTGACAGTCTTTCCATGAATTAAAAATGCTTGATTGATCGCTTTCAACACATTTAGCGCCACTTGCTTGGCTGCTAACACCGAGTGCAGCGACGTTAGCACGAATACGAACTCATCGCCGCCCAAGCGCGCGACGGTATCCACTTCACGGCAACATTGTTCAAAACGTCTAGCCACCGCTTGCAGTAATTCGTCGCCGGCATCATGCCCCATTTCATCGTTGACATCCTTGAAACCATCCAAATCCAAAAACAGTACTGCCAAAAATGTCGAATCGCGCTTGGCGCGCAGCAAGTCTTGCCGCAAGCGCTCGATCAACAAACCACGATTCGGCAAACCGGTGAGTTGATCATGAAACGCCAAATGCATTAATTGTTTTTCCTTGCGCTCCTGCTCGCTGACATCGGTAATCGTGCACAAACTAATCTGATCGTTAAACTCGAACAGGGTTTGAGTGTTGATTTTGGCGACAAAGGTGGAATTGTCGCGCCGCAGCCCCAGCATTCGAGCATTGTCCGCAATAATCAGTTCTTTTAAAGGCTTGCCGATCAAGACCTGATCGCCATATCCGAACAACTGATTGGCGGCCTTATTGACGGAAAGCACACTTTCGTCTCGGCCATACAAAACGATACCGGTCTCGATGGAATCGATAATATTGCGCAAGGCCTGCACATTGCCCTGCGATTGCTTGATTTGCGCCAGCAAACGTTTGCAGACCAGAGCAAAATTCAACAGCGCCAGTAATAACAGACTAGCTTGCAAGGTACGCAAGTAGAACACTTCCTTGGTAGCGTTCTGCTGCAATGCTGTAGTAAGTTCATTCATCAACCCCAGCAATTGCGAGTTATGCATCAACAATGTATTTAATGCCGGCCGCAAAACCTCGGCATCAACCCCTGCACCACCTTGTTCAACCGGCAATAAACGTTTGTGGATCAAAGTCCAAAGCTGGGACGCCGAGACCGTAATCATTTGCGTATTGGGGGCTTCGGTGGCAGCCAGATAAACCGGTTTGCCATCACCGCTACTGGTCATGCTGCCCTGCAAAAATCCGTTTAAGGTTTTATCGAACAAATCGACGGCATCGGAAAATTCGCTAAAAGCGTTGTGCTTCTCCGCGTCGGTTTGCGCGACATGCAACATCAGCAAAGATTTGGTCATGCGCTGCGACAACATGCGCTGGCGGCCGGACAAATTAATAGCCAACGCACTCTTTTCCAGCTTTGCAGAAATCCAAAAATTAAGCCCCAGCGCCACCGCATCAAACACGATGAATAACACCACCGGAATGAAAATCGCCGGAAGCTTGCCGCGGGTCTTTTCGGTCATGTCAGGCGGCCGCTTATAAGCCCTGATCTACGCCACTTTGTAACTTGGGCCACGTACTGAATGCAAACACCCAAATCATGATGACGTTGAGTATCGGCACCAACAAAACCAGGACCCAGCGCCCATCGAATCCGGCTTTTTCCAAAATCCGATAGCCCAACCACAGGCAAAACAGCATGAATACCGGTAACAACACAAAAAATAGTTCCATGGCTAGCGCTCCTGTTTTGTGTTCGGCCACTCTTGGAAGGCCAATTGCAAAAACACGATCAATAATCCAAAGACCGGCAAAAACACTAGCGCCGCCCACGCTGGGTTTAGCCCGGCTTTTTTATAGATCAGGATCGCCGGAATCGCGATCATCATGCCCACGATCATGGCCTGAAGTATCTCGGGAAACATCAACATGACACCTCCTAACAGTTTTCGTTGCCTATCATTACACGCTTTCGAATGCGCGCCAATCCAATTGGTAACAAGCGTCCGTCGCGCTGAGCCAAGCCCATTCCGCTATCCATAAGCCTGCTACCGCAGCCAAGCGGCCATTTAAATAAATCAAAGGCCGAATTTCTCTTTCCCAAGGCGGAACCCCAGCCTCTTGATAAAGTTTTTTTAGACAATGATGACCGGCTCGGCCAGGCATTTTAAACGTTTCGCCACCCCGCCTTGGCTCCACCGTCACTATTGCACTATTCCACAAGTTTTTAGATAGCCCGGCCGATGCAGTGCTTCTGGTCAATACATAGCCATTGCCTAAGGTTATCCGCTCCTGCTCTTGGTTCCACGGCTTTGCCTGAGTTTCTTTTTGTAAACGTTGCAGAGGGATGCAATACAATTTTTGCCGATATTTTCGGATGGAATGGCCTTGAATATTAATTTGCGGCAACGCATCGGCACGCCCACCAATCAACTGCTCAACCAGCGTTTGCAATACCGCTTGGCTCGGCGGCTTTAAACCCTTGCGGCCAAGCCAGTGCCGTAAAAGACAATTCAGTTGCATTGCCGTGAGGGCTGATAAATCGGCGATATTGAAACTGCCATCGGTCGGATCGACAACCGCCTGCAAGATCTGCTCCGCCCAAACATCTATCATCCGTGCCGCGTCGCCACAATGCCCGGCCGAACGCGCAACCGTTTTATCCAGTGCTGGCCAGCGCTGTTTTAATAAGGGAAGAATGTCGTTACGCAGGTAATTGCGGTCGAAATCGCTGCTTTGATTACTGGGATCTTCCACCCACTGTAAACCTTGAGTTTGCGCATAGCGTTGTATCTCGACCTTGGCCACATTCAATAGCGGCCGCAGCAGTTGTCCTTTCCCAAACGCACTGGTAATCGGCATGCCGGCCAAGCCTGACACACCGGCGCCTCTGAACAATTGCAACAGCATGGTTTCCATCTGATCCTCGCGGTGCTGGGCCAGCAGGATAATATCGTCGACAGCCAATAATTCCTGTAGCGCCCGATAACGGGCCTCTCGTGCCGCCGCCTCCGGGCTTTCGCCGTTGTTGGCCCGCGCATCAACCGTTAACAATTGAAAATCCACACCTAAGCGCTCTGCTTGCCGGCGACAATGCTCACCCCATCCCGCCGACTCGGCTTGCAAGCCGTGATCGACATAAACGGCAATAATTTTGCCGGTGAGCGACGGCAAGCCAACGCATAAATCCAGCAGCACCGTCGAGTCCAAGCCGCCGCTATAAGCAACGAAAACTTTCCGATACGCGGCAGGTAATAATGCAGCGATGACCTGAGAATTGAGATCGGGCATGGTTTACTCACAAAAAAGGCCGATTTGACTCGGCCTCTTATCGAACAACTAAATTAACTGACGGTGTTATTTGACCGGCTCTTCGATGTACGAACCAAAACGCATAATACGTTGATAGCGCCTTTCCAGCAGCAGGTCCATATTATCCGCCTGTTGCTGAATTTCGTTCAGATGTCTGCACAAAGCCTCTTGCAAATTGGCGGCAATTTTTTCGAAATTGCGATGACCGCCGCCAACGGGTTCGCGAATCACTTCATCGAGAAAACCTTGTTCACGTACGCGGTCTGAAGTGATGCCCATCGCTTCAGCAGCCAACTGGGCCTTATCGGCACTTTTCCATAAAATAGAAGCACAACCTTCCGGCGATATAACCGCGTAGGTACTGTATTCCAGCATCAATAATCTATCGCCCACGCCGATGGCCAACGCGCCACCTGAACCACCTTCTCCGATTACTGTACAAATAATCGGGGTGCGCAATTTGGACATTTCGAACAGATTGCGGGCAATCGCCTCGCTTTGACCGCGCTCCTCGGCACCGATCCCCGGATAAGCCCCCGGGGTATCTATCAAGCAAATGATGGGCAGCTTGAAGCGTTCGGCCAGCTTCATCACCCGCAAGGCTTTGCGATAACCTTCCGGACGCGGCATACCGAAGTTGCGATAAATTTTTTCTTTGGTATCGCGGCCTTTTTGATGACCGATCACCACCACCGGCTGACCTTCCAGGCGAGCCATGCCGCAGACGATGGCCGGATCGTCAGCGTAGGAGCGATCACCGTGCAGTTCGTGAAATTCGGTGAAAATCAGATCGATATAATCCAGCGTATAAGGCCGGCCCGGATGTCTGGACAATTGCGAGATTTGCCAGTCCGACAAATCCGCGAAAATGCTTTCCGTCAAACTCTCGCATTTCTGCTCAAGCTGCTTCAAGGTTTCGGAAATGTCAAAATTGTTGTCGAGTTCGACCTTACGCAGCTCTTCTATTTTGGCCTGTAGTTCGGCAATCGGCTGTTCGAAATCTAAGAATTTTAAATCCATGTCAATCCGGCATTAGAATCAATAAAATGGTCGGCAATTCTAAAGAAAAATGCCGCCATTGCCTATTTGTTTTACCGAGTCCCCGCAAATGAAGAATGCTACAGCCTTTGACAATACCGCCTATGCGCCGCTTGCGGCCAGAATGCGACCGACTACGCTGGACGATTTCATCGGCCAGCAGCACCTGCTGGGCAAGGGCAAATCGCTACGTGTGGCAATCGAACAAGGTGCGCCGCACTCGTTGGTATTTTGGGGGCCGCCCGGCGTCGGCAAAACCACTTTGGCCAAAATCATTGCCGCCAGCGCACATTGCCATTTCATCGAATTGTCGGCAGTCATGGCCGGCGTGAAAGAAATCCGGGCCGCAGTGGCCGAGGCGGAAGAGGTCAAACAAAGCCGCAATCTGAATACCGTGGTATTTATCGACGAGATTCATCGTTTCTCCAAAAGCCAGCAGGATTCTTTGCTGGCTCCCATCGAAAGCGGCGCGATTATTTTATTCGGCGCCACCACCGAAAATCCTTCGTTCGAATTGAATAACGCTTTGTTGTCGCGCTTGCGGGTTTACGTGATGCGCAGTATCGAAACCGAAGATCTGCAAGCCTTGCTGCATAACGCCTTGACCGACAAAGTGCGCGGACTGGGCAGTCGGGATTTGCGGATCGAAGACGATATATTGACCATGATCGCCAAAGCCGCCGACGGCGATGCCCGCCGCTGTCTGAACATCCTGCAAATCGCTGCCGATCTGGCGGAAAACCTCGACGACCGAGAAACAGTGAATCGGGAAGTGCTGGACGAAGTGCTGCTAGGCCATGCGAACCGCTTCGATAAGGGTGGCGATATTTTTTATGACCAGATTTCGGCTTTACACAAATCGGTACGCGGCACCGATCCGGACGCCGCGCTTTACTGGTTTGCCAGAATGCTGGACGGCGGCTGCGATCCTTTATATATCGCCCGCCGAGTGATTCGCATGGCATCCGAAGACATAGGCAACGCCGACCCGCGCGGCCTGGAATTAGCGTTAAACGCAGCAAACGCTTACGAGCGTCTGGGTAGCCCGGAAGGCGAACTGTCGCTGGCACAAGCCATCGTTTACTTGGCCTGCGCGCCGAAAAGCAATGCGGTATACGTGGCCTATAAAGCGGCAATGGCGGACGCCCGCAATAGCGGTTCGCTGGAAGTCCCCATCCATTTGCGCAACGCGCCGACCAAATTAATGAAGGAACTGGGACATGGCGCCGAGTATCGCTACGCCCATGACGAGAAAAATGCTTATGCCGCCGGCGAAAACTACTTCCCTGAATCATTAAAAAACAGGCAGTATTATTTTCCGGTGGAGCGCGGTTTGGAGATAAAAATAAAAGAGAAACTGGGCGTTTTAAGGAAGTTATAAAAATTCAAACCCGCACGTAATCTACCGGCGTAGCTAAAATTGGCCAATGCGGAATATATCATAAAAACGATGACAACTTTGATATCATCGACAGCGGCACTTTCTAACTCTTACCACTAATATCATCTAGGCAAAAAAAACTCCCGTAGACCCATGAGACTACGGGAGTATGAACACAAGCGAATAATGAAAAATATCGCTTGCAAGTCTCTGACTATAGTGAAAAACTTTCAATTCTTAACTGCTTGCACACGATTATTTAATAGAATCGTACTCCATAATGCCGCCACCCCAAACATCATTGTTGACAATATAAATTGCCCGGAAACAAAAGCGACTATACCTAAAAATGATACAGAACCGATAAATACATCTTTTTTTAATTCGTTCATTTGCGCCACCTAATATAAAAAATAATTAACAATTTAATAGTTTTTTAAATCATCCCAAATCTTCAATACCCTGTTCGAAAACGTGGCTTAAGTAAAACCTAAAATCGAATCATCCGCCACCGGCAATCGATAAATTTTGAATAGCTATCGCATTATTTTACTTTCAACAATATCCAGATCTACTGTAACCCTGATTAAATCTGGAGTTTGCTTATTGATGTTTATTGCGTTTTAAAACACCAAGTCAAATATGTGAATATATTCACAATCGAACGCCCACACTCAGTCTAGCTGCGTCAGAACCCGGTAAGCACCCGAAGTTGAAGTACACGAACACGGGCTTATAATGCATCCACCAACCCACGGAGCTTTTATGAAATTCAGTTCACGATTTAGTTTGTTTTTGTTGATGTTTGGCTTAGCCGCCTGCTCCAGCGCCTATTACAGCGGCCTGGAGAAAATTGGCATACCCAAACGCGAAGTGATGGTACATCGCGTGGAAAAAGCCCGGGATACTCAAGAGGAAACCAAGCAACAATTTAAGTCGGCGCTCGAACAATTCACCGTGATGACCAATTTCAAAGGCGGCGATTTGGAAGCCACCTACAACAAACTGAACGGTGAATATGAGGCCAGCGTCAAGAAAGCCGCGGAAGTGAACAAGCGCATCGCTGATATAGAGGACGTCTCCAACGCACTATTCAGCGAATGGGAAACCGAACTAACCCAATACAGCAATGTTTCACTAAGACGGAACAGCCAGCAAAAGTTGACGGCCACCAAAGCGCACTATCAACAATTGCTAGCGGCAATGCGCAAAGCCGAAACCAAAATCGAGCCGGTACTCAGCGTATTTCGCGATCAGGTGCTGTATCTGAAACACAATCTGAATGCCCAGGCCATTGCTTCGCTAAAAGGTCAGCTGGACTCGGTTAAATCGGATGTATCGGCTTTGGTAGTGGAAATGGAAAAGTCGATTAACGAGGCGGATGCGTTTATCAAAACGATGGAAAAGCAATAACGCTCCGCGATTAAATTATTACGGCCAAAGCTAAGCGGAACAAAACTTACCCTCTCCACGGAAAGGGTAAGACGCACAATTTCAGAACCTTATTCCTGATGAGCGAAACGCTTCCGCTCCTCGGCACTTTTACCGAGAGCCTTCGCCATCCAAGGCGGCGCAGCGTCAAACACTTTCTGAAACTCGGTGAGTTTCTCCACCGCATCGATCACATCGGGTTCCTTGATCGGATAAATATCGGCACGGATCACCTTGGCGGCCGCCGGCCCACCAATGGATTGCACAAACAATACGTGGCAATCCTTGATCATATTGGCCCGGAACAGATTTCTGTCGTCGGCGCTGTCGGCTTCCACTGTCGAGCGAATATCGATCAAGCGCATATCAGATCGGGACAATTGGTAGACCAAAAACCGAATACAGGAACCAAAATGACCGTTCAATAGCTGCCCGCTATTGGAGGCAATCGCCACCCGAATCGATTCCGGAATATCACCCTCTTTATAAGGCATGATTTCCGGCAGCCCCTCGTCTTCGTCTTCCTCGCCCCACAAATACCGAACCGCTAGCTTGATGTTTTCCAGACCGATGCCAATATCTTCGCCGTCTTCCTCGCCATCCAGACTTCCGATGCCGGTCTTCAGATTGGTAACGGTAATCGATTTCAGTTTTTCGTCATCCAACGGCGAGCCGACTTTTTCGTGCAACACACCGATCAACTTCGGTACATCTACTCCCGGCAAAATCCGCGAAGCCAGTGCAATACGCAAAGCCAGATCTCGTGATAATTGTTCCATAGCGTCACCCTTAAAGTTTGTGCTGTTCTTTCCAGTCGGCATAGCCGCCGGCCATGCTGTAGACCTGTTGAAAACCAAAATCGCCGAACATTTCCGCCAAATGCTCGCTGGCATGGCCGTAATAGCAATAAATCAGCAAAGGTTTGGCCTTGTCGGCTTTTTTTAACAGCGAATCGCGCAATTGCTCGTGGACATGCATGGCATTGTCGATATGCCCGGCCCGATAATCCTTGAGATCACGGCAATCCAATATCATCGGTTGCTGTTCAGCGATCAGCTTTTCGGAATCGACAGCGGAAATAGTTTTAAAATTTTTCATGGCGCATTCCCCAAAAAAGGTCCGCGGAACCCAACTTAAACCGGCCCAACGGCTAAATCTTTCTTAACCTCAATAGTTTGCGATAAAGCTGTCTCCAAACTGATCGACTCGGCTTTGATTTTATAGCCCTTGGCTGCCTCATATGCAGTGATGACCTTGTCTTCGCCGGATTGGCCTTTCAGATCGGATTTTTCGATATAAAGCTCTTCCAGCATCAAATTCCAAACCATGCCTTCCTGATGCGGCAATAAATTGAAGACAACGCCGTCTAAAACGATTTGCGTTGGTTTGGCGATGTTTTGCACGTAAAACAGCGTGACGGTTTCAGGAGTCAAGGCATCCTTATATTTTTCAACGAATACCGGCAGATCCTCCAATTGGAAAAACAAGCCGTTGATAAACAGAATTTTGTCGCTGTCGGCTAATATCGCTGATTGATTGATCACCAGCTCCGGGGTTTTCCGGTCACGAATATTCGTCGACCCTTCACGCAACTCGCCTTCGACCAACACCAAGTCGCCGCGAAACGCCGAAATGCCGGCTTTGCTGGTTTTGCCAACTAAGGTAGTGATCCATAAAAGCCCTTGGCTGTCGTATTTTTCAAGTAGCATCTGCTTAAATCCCCAATGAAAGGTAATGAATGAAAAGTCGTTAACAGCATGCAAGCAAAACACTTGCCAGGACGACTAAAACCACACCAAACCCATGGTTGAGACGGTTTTTGCTTGGTTTTCTGATGGGAATCATTCGCGGAAACCGGCAGTTTGGCGGCGAAGCGACCCGACAATGTCGCAAACGCGACAATTATCGAATGATGATTATTTAAGATTTGTAGGATTTATAACGAATATCTTTATCGGCCTAGCTAACAGTCGCCGGTAGGCACCAATGCAGCCAAGATCACAGCATTACTCTTAAACACGGCTGTCGCATTGGCGCCCGGTTTGAGTGTAAGAGCCTCAGCGCTAATCTGGGTGATAGTAGCGGCAATGGTTTCGCCACTGGGTAATTGGATAATCACTTCAGAATCCACACCATCAAAATGGATGCGAATCACACGACCAGCCAGACGATTCCGCGCCGACAATCCATGAAACCCAAGATCATCATCACCCAACACCAAAATATCCGGCGCATTGACCAATAACACGGCGTCGCCGCCTACCTTCAATTGCAAATTTACACATGTTGCCAACGGCACACTGGCAACAACTTGCTCTCCCCCCTTCAATGACACAAATACTTCGACGTTTACTGCGCCAGAATTGATCTTGGCAATCGTTCCGAACAGCTGGTTTCCGGCACTGGTTTTAATCACCTGACGTTTCAACAAAAGCATTACATCCGGATCGTCGATCAAGCTTTGATTGAGCTGCTGCAAAAGGGCGCGATGCTGATCCTCTAGGCGGGCAAATAGCTTGAGCAAGGACAAACCCGCCGCCGTTAGCTTGGTACCGCCTCCCTTGCTGCCGCCCGTCGCGGTGGCTACTAAAACCTTCGGAGCCAGATTATTTGCACGCTCTATCTTCTGCCACGCACCTTTGTAGCTTAATCCAGCCTGTTTGGCGGCTTGATTGATAGATCCGCTTTGCTCTATTGCTCGTAGCAAGCTGATCATGCGCCGATCCAAAATGCCGGCTAGACGCAATTCACCTTCAAGCCAAGGGAGTTCTAGCGCCTTTGGATTTTTCTCTGGTGTAGACATTATTCAATTATTTATCTGATTTGAACAAAACGGATTGGCAACAAACACTATTTCCCACATTGAAATAAGTTATTTTTGTTTTTCGTTATTTACTTTTGTACATAACGAAAAGTAGACTGCCAACATTCCTTGGCCGTGATGAACACCATAGCAAAGTCATACAAAAGCCAGGACATTATCATAAACCCAAGGCATTTAACCCGCTTAATAGGTAAACCATGGCCCCCAAAAACCGTTATCGCAAAGTCTGTTTTCTCACGGCAATGAGTACGATCACAACGAACAGCCTCTATATTGACGTAAGTGAAGCGGCGGAAAATAAAACCTACAGCAAGCCGCCCATGGCCGCATTTTCCAGTCAGATGCAGGACGCCCTGCTGGGCAACGACAAATTCGAAAAGCCGGTCTGGAATCTGCACGACGCACTAAATCTGCCGAAATGGCTGGATGCGTCTGTAGAGCAACGCACCCGTTACGAAACGATGGACGGCAACTTCAAGGCCAACGGCCGGGGTGGTGATCAGCAAATCGCCTTGCAAACTGCGCTATGGCTACAAGCGCACATCGCTAAATTCAGGATAGGTGCGGAATTTCTCGATGCACGCGCCTTGGGCGCCGATAGTGGTTCCGGCGTGAATAACACCCACGCGGATGCAGCGGACTTTATTCAAGGTTATCTGGCCTGGGCAGATCAAAACCTGTTTTACAGCGGCATCGGCGCTGAAATTGTGGCGGGGCGGCAAACGCTGAACTTGGGCAGTCGCCGCTTAATTGCCCGCAATGCGATGCGCAACGACATCAACAGTTTTACCGGCGTAAAACTCCGGCTGCTGAATTACGATCAATGGCAATTTACCGGCTTTGTAACGATGCCGGTCAACCGCTACCCGACCGCTTCAGCTGATATTCTCAACGAGGTCCACGAGTTCGACGAAGAAGACACCCACACCTGGTTTTCCGGCGGCTTTTTGGAACTGTACAACTTGGCCTGGGGCGTCAACAGCGAAGTTTATCTATATCATCTCGACGAAGGCGACAGCATCCGCAACCCCACCCGCAATCGCCGCTATTTCACCCCCGGTGTACGATTTTTCCTGAAACCCAAAAAAGCCAATTTCGACTTTCAAACTGAAACTATCGGTCAGCTAGGCACCGTCCGTTCCAGTACTGCCGCCAGCAATGGCCGCGATTTGGAGCACGCTGCCTGGTACCAACATGCCGATGTCGGCTATACCTTCGATGCCTCTTGGTCACCGCGTTTTGCGTTGGAATACGACTATGCCAGCGGTGACGAGAACCCAAACGACAATCAAGACCAACGCTTCGACACCTTGTACGGCGCACGGCGCTTCGAGTTCGGCGCGACGAGTATGTATGGCGCATTCGCCCGCAGCAATATCAGCACGCCTGGTTACAGAATCGCCGCCGCGCCGCGCAGCGATGTGCAGCTTGGACTGAGTCACCGTTTCTATTGGCTGGCATCGGCCAGAGACAGTTGGACGGCAGCCGGTTTGCAAGATAGCAGCGGCCGCAGCGGTGATTTTATCGGTCAACAATTGGAATTGACCGCCCGTTGGGATTTCAACAGCAGCCTAAATTTCGAAACCGGCTGGGCACATCTGTTCAAGGGCGAATTTGCCAAAAAAGCACCGTCGGCACCGACTGTTAAAGACGACGTCGATTACGTTTACGTGCAGAGCCAATTACGGTTTTAGCCGCTTCATCATTAAGGAGAAATAGCATGTCGTTTATCGCTTTAAACCGAATTATTCTGGCCCTATCGCTGGCCGCGCTAAGCGCGATAGCGCAAGCCGAAACGACTTTAGTCGCGGTGGCGGCTAACTTTACCAAGCCAATGACGGAAATCGCCGAGGCATTTGAAAAAGCCAGCGGCCACAGTGCCAAGCTTTCCTTCGGATCGTCCGGCAAATTCGTCGCCCAATTTGAGAACGGCGCGCCGTTTGAGGTGTTTCTATCGGCTGATGACAAAAGCCCGCTGAAACTGGAGCAATCCGGTTTGGCCGTAGCCGGCACCCGCTTTACTTATGCCATCGGTAAGTTGGTACTGTGGTCCAGCAACCCTAGTTATGTGGACGAACAAGGCCAAATTCTCAGCAAAGGTGACTTCAAACATCTGGCTCTGGCTGATCCGAAACTGGCACCTTACGGCGCAGCGGCAGTGGAAGTCCTGAAAAGCCAAGGTTTATTGGAAAAACTGCAACCCTTATTCGTGCAAGGCGAAAACATCGCCCAAACTCATCAATTCATCAGTACCGGCAACGCCGAGCTGGGCTTTGTGGCTTTATCGCAAGTGATCGAAAACGGCAAAATTGGCTCGGGCTCCGGCTGGATCGTTCCGAAACATCTGCATACTCCCATTCTGCAAGATGCGGTGCTGCTGAAAACCGGCGCGGAAAATCCAGCAGCGCAGGCTTTGCTGGCGTTTCTAAAATCACCGCCGGCATTAGCAATCATCGAGAAATACGGCTATGCCTTACCGGCTGTCAATTAATTTTCCACGCAATACCGTTATGAGACGGACTCCCCCCACTTTTCACGAGGAATTACTATGAAAACCAGCGCACGTAACCAATTTTCCGGCACCGTTAATCAAGTCATCATCGGTGCCGTCAACGCTGAGGTACATGTTGGCTTAAAAGGCGGCGAAACCATCGTCGCCTCGATCACCAAAGAATCCGTTGAAAACTTGGCCATCGAAACCGGCAAGAAAGTCATCGCGTTGGTAAAAGCGCCGCAAGTGATCGTCGTTGCCGATTTCGGCGGTTACCGGATTTCGGCGCGCAACCAGCTGGAAGGCACGATAACTGACGTCAAGCCCGGCGCGGTCAACACCGAAGTGGATATTGCCCTGCCCGGCGGCGACAAAATTGCGGCTACCGTCACCAACGATAGCGTGGAAACCCTGGGGCTGCGTAAAGGCCAAACGGCCACGGCAATATTCAAGGCCGGCGCGGTGATTCTTGGCGTGCAAGGCTAATAAAATGCGCGACCCGGTCACCAAGCCGGGTTGGCTTTAACCACCGGAGGTGGTCATGCTGCTGGAAATGAATGTCAAACTGCGTCGCGGTCATTTCGACCTCAGCACGCAATGTTCGGTGGGCGACATCAGCGTTGGCCTGTTCGGACAATCCGGCGCCGGCAAAAGCACCTTGCTGGGCTTGATCGCCGGCACTATCCAGCCGCAAAGCGGGCATATCGCATTGGACGGCAAGATTTTGTTCGACAGCCGCAAAGGCATCGTAATGCCCCGCGAACAACGGCCGATAGGCGCTGTATTGCAAATCGATTGCGCCGACGCCAGCGAAACCGTGCGCGACAATTTAAGCGCCGCCTATTACCGAACCCTGAAACAGCGCCGGCTATTCAAACCGGACTATCTAATCAACTTACTGGAACTGGGCGCCAACCTGGATCAGCCTATCGAACGGCTCTCGGTTGGTGAGCGCCAGCGCGTCGCGCTAGCCCGTTCCCTGCTGAAATCGCCAAAACTATTACTGTTGGACGAAACCTTCGCCACCATCGGCCATGGGTACCGCTCGCAACTGCTGCCGATTTTAAAACGCCTGCAAGACGAATTCGGCTTGCCGGTACTGTATGCCAGCCAGTCGCTGGGCGAGATTCTGGAATTGACCGACCAGTTGATCGTGCTGGAACATGGTCAGGTGCTGCGCAGCGGCTCCTTGCGCGAAGTGGCCAAACAACAAGGTATCTTGCGTTACCTTGGTATTCGCCAGATCGACAACATCTTGCCGATCAGTATCCGCAGTCACGATGTCCAGGCGGGTTGCAGTATGGCGGACAGTTTCGGTCTGCCGCTGGCGTTGCCGCTACGCCCCCAGTTTGCAATCGGCAGCCAGAGCCAAGTATCGATACGCGCCAACGACATCGCTCTGTCTCGGGCCTACATTGATGGCATCTCCATTCAAAATCAAATAAAAGGCCGAATCTGCGCGATCATTCCCAGCGGCGAAAGCCTGATCGTGCAAGTCGATTGCGGGGGGACTTTATTGGTGGAAATTACGCCGGGCGCCTGTCAGAGCATGGCGTTGCGGGAAGGCGACGTGGTGTATTGCCTGATTAAAACTCACGCCATCGTTTATCTGGCCGAGATGGACACCCTACCCTATCAACGCATTGTCAGCCACGGCGACGGCTACTATTATTTGAACAATGCCGGCGTCGACACCCACAGTGTTTTGGAATACCGCTACTGAATTCGGCGGTTTAAACGGCACCCAAACTGTCGCTGAGAAAAGTATCTAACTGTTGTAGCGCGATTGCTTGCCCCGCTGCAACGGCATGGTCTGCGGCAAGGTTATAACCCCAGAGGGCGAGGAATAATTTCACATCCGCCAACTCCGGATGTTTTTGCACCCCATCGAGTGCCGGTAGGCGATCCTCAGTGAAATAAATCGGCTGGCCCGGATGCTGAGCTTTCAATCCTTTCAGAACGTCAGGTTTGCTGAGCTTGCGGTCCATCCCGAAAATCCTCTCGTCGGCCAATTCAATGTTGTTGGCTCTGAGGATTTCCTTGACGAAGCGTTCTTGCTTGGTCGTAATCACACACCACAAATGCCTCTGGCCCAAGCGCCGCAATTTTTCCGCAACCCCCGGATACAAAGGATTCTTGGCTATCCAATCGGCACGATCACTAGCAATCCAATTGTCGCGAGTATCACCGAACAGCTTTTTCAAATCGTCGATGCTTAAATGGATTTCATCCAGCATCCGTTGCACTTTAGCGGCGTAGTTGGCGTAAATAGCGGCAGTGCTTTTGCCCAAATACATGAGGCGGATGATCAGAATAGCTTCGTAACCCGTCTCGATAATCGGTCGCACTTCGCGAAACTGCTCAACGATAGTCTGAGGTACCGCGTCAGGCATGTCTTTCCAAATAGTAGTGCCGGCTTTCCAGCCGGTGATCGCGGTTTCTACCGCACTGTCGCAGACAACGCCATCAAAATCCAGTGCATAAATAATCGAATCGTTCATTGAAATATGGGTATCCGGAGTCACGGTAAGTGAGCGGTATTGTAACGGATGAAGCGGCGGATAATCTGGATTGCATCGCAAAACTTTCCAGTAATCGTGCCACCCTCAATCATTCTTAACCCGGCTCTTAAATACTGTTTGCCTTTTGTCCTTGAGGGTACTGAGTTAATCGAAAGGTGATCCGACCTGGGCTTCGACGCGCTCAGCTCGCACGGAATACCCGTGATCAATAGGGCCGGGGTAAGCGCCACGAATCCCGCAAAAAATACAGGGGCGGAATACACCCCTGTTTTTAATCGCCTTTACAGTACCGCCAACAAAACTGTTGGCAGTTTTCCGAATACGAAGGCTACTTACTGACGAGAATACTGACGGCACCGGTTTTATTGGCGGTATCGGTGGCAACCGCTTTTATCGAATGGCTGCCGGCAGCCACTTTCTTGACATTCCAGCTATAGCTCAAGTTTTTGTTAGTCGTAGACGACACCAGCTTGTTATCGATATAAAGCTGCACTTTAGCGACGGCAACGTCGTCTTTAGCAGCAGCAGAGATACTCACCACGCTACCACTCAGTTTCGCACCGTTAATCGGGTTAGAAATAGTCACGGTTGGCGCCGCTTGATCCGTGGTGCTTACCGTGGTTTGATTTTGTACGTTCACAGTCACGGCGCTTGATGAACCTTGGTTTCCGGAAAAGTCAGTCGCCACCGCCATTAAATTGATATTGCCGTTTGCCACAGTCGTGGAATCCCAACTGAATGTGTAAGGCGCAGTGCCATCTGTTCCGACCAATTTACCCCCTGCGTAAAATGAAACCTGGCTTACTGCGACATTATCATTAGCGTTAACAGCCACAGAGGTCAAACCACTGACCACAGCGCCAGCGGTTGGAGATGAAATGGCAGCGGTCGGCGCGAGAGTATCTCTAGCCACGGTATTGAGCGCTAATTGCACCGCGGCGTTAGCATTAATACGCCCATAGCCATAGTTTGGATCAAAATTAACGCCGGATACTTTATCGGCAGAATCTTTCAGCACTTTTTCGACATCCGCAGGCACCAAATTGGGATTTGCCGCTTGAATCAACGCGACTACGCCCGCAGTGACCGGGCTAGAAAATGAAGTCCCGTTCCAATTGGCATATCCGCCACCTCTCAAAAGCGTGGCAATAGAAGTGCCGGGAGCGGCGACATCAATAAAGGCGCCAAAATTGGACCAACTGGCTTTCGCGTCATTCCAATCGCTTGCTGAAACAGAAATCATGTAGGGATTATCGGTATATCCGGGATCGACTCCGTCGTTGGCGCCTGCAACAACCACTAATCCGCCTTTGGCATTCATATACTGCGCTGCCGATGACACGGCCGAACTAGCACTCACACCGTAGCTAATATTCGCGACATCGGCACCATTATCTGCAGCCCAACTCAAACCCCGAGCTATATCACTCCAATAAGCGTATCCCGTAGAATCGTTAGTAATCCTCACCGGCATCACTTTAGCATTCCAGGCCACGCCGGCAACCCCAGTAGCGTTATCGGTGACAGCCGCCGCTGTACCGGCAACAGCCGTACCATGACCATTGATGTCAGAGGTATCAGAGCCGCCGTCCACGGCATTCCAGCCCGGAATCATATGATTAGCCAAATCCGGATGCGAACCATCAACGCCGCTATCCAATACAGCTATTGTAATGCCATCAGCTTTGGAAACATCCCAAGCCCCAGGCGTTTGTATTTTTGCTAAATGCCACGCACCGGCAAAATTCGGATCATTCGGGGTAGTCGTACTCATGGGCTGAACCATATCCAGCTCAGCGAACTCGATATGGGGATTTTTTGATAATGCCCGTACCACCGCTTCTTCCGCTTGTTCAGGAACGCTAACGATATGAACCGGCAAATTGCCGATCTTTTCGCTGCTTTTACCTTGATTGCCCCGCAGAATTTTTTCAAACTCCGCATCCGACAAACCCGCATTGGGTTTAACTAAAATTTGCCCTGGTTTCCAGGTTTTGGCGACGTTACCAGCTGACGCCGGCAACTGATGCATATCCTGATTTATTTGCAAAATTTCCTGATCCAGCAGGTATTTATCAAGATAAATGATTGCGGGCACTGCCAATAACGCTACGCCTAAAGTGATGTATAAATTTTTTTTGTTCATGACTGTTCCCCTCGTTTTTATTTTGAATGTCCAAATCTTAAACACCTCATCCTTGGCTTCTTTGCCTTGAGGCTTTCTGAACGTAAGCTAATTTGAATGTTCGGAATCAGCTTTCTGCTTGGAAGAAAGTCTAAAAAAACTGGGCTGCCATTACTGTGACTTTGCTTTCAGAATCACCATAACAACAATGGGGTAACACCTGTTGCTGAAGCTACCAGACAATTTCTGGAAAAAAAAACGCCGGTTTAACCGGCGTTTTTTAGGTGTGTAAACAAATCGGACAATCAGACTTTGCTTTTACGTGACAAACCCATGCCCAACAAGCCCATGCCCAGCAAAGCTACAACGCTTGGCTCGGGCACGCTGCCTTGACCACCGCCACCGCCGTCGCGTGTATAGTTACCGATCAGGAAGCCACTATCCGAGCAACCTGCACAACCCGCCGTACTTAGTGATTGCAAATGCGCACCCAATTGACCGGCAGGTAACGTAGCTTCCGAGCTCTGTAGTGCTGCTGCGGAATAAAAGTCATCCAAAGTCCAATTACGGTTTAAGGTTGCGGTAAACGACAAATTCACGGCATTAGTGACGTTGTTTCCGTTACCTGGCGGATCAACAGCTTCAAAAAGAAACGTGGGATTGAAGTTCCCTCCACCTACTGTCGATGCTGGACTGTTGATAACCCAACCCGCTGGCGAAAACCCACCAAAAAGAACATTGGCAGCATTAACCGAAGATCCCAGATTGAAATAAAACTCATCGAGCTTTGCATTTGGATGCAGAGGCGAAGCGATATCCACTGTCCAAGTAGCTACAGTGTCAAGGACATTTATGCCGACGTTGATGAACAGGTTATCCGGATTATCGGTTCTTGGATCGCCTGTTAGGCTACCCGCTACGCTAAATGAGGCCGCTTGAGCGCCTCCTCCGAAAATTGCGGCTGACGATAAAAATCCCGCCAACAGTATGTGTTTAATCGTTTTGGTTTCCATAATTCCCCCTAATATAAAAATCTGTACAGTCCTTTTGAATACTTTCTTTGGTTAAGTTTCCGTTAGGCATGCCACGAAATCGTACGATTATTAAGCAAACAGAAAGCCAAGAGCAATTTAAATTTATAAAACAATTGCTTAAACAAAAAGCATCCTCTCGAAATAATTTGAACCACCACGAACTGTAAATTTTTACGTCAGCATTTGCTTACATTACCGTGTATTACAGTTCAAACCGACCTGAGCATCAACCCAGAAAAACTGCGTCTTGGTAGCAGATTGATCGGTTTTTCCCCAGGGATTTTCATTAAGTTTTTTTGCAAATCCAATGCCAGAGCGCTTTTGCAAAGCAATTTCAGGAAAAAATCCCGACGCATTGTCATAAAAATTTAACACTACCCCGAACCACAATTTTCATTTGGAAATTCAGCATTTTTGCCTGTAAAAAAAACTGACAACACACTTACGCTGTTTAATGTTTTGCCAGTCATGATCAATTGACCCAATCGAAAAATTGAAACTTCGTTTTTTAATACAGAAAACCTACCTGGGAGAATGCACCGTGGCTAGTGCTGCCCAAGCGCGGGCCTTGCGACTCGACAAATCAACTATTTCAAGGATCTATGGTATAAAGCGCTGCGATTTAATCGTAGCGCTTCCATCATGCTTTGGAATACAAGCCGCGGAAGCTATGCCTAGAAAGCCAATCGGTAACGCTGTAGGTGTTAGTTAGTTTTGGATTAATAACAATATTGAGGGGGACAAATCATGATAGAACTTCTGGTAATCTTAGGGCTGGCAGTAGTCGGTTGGCTGGTCTGGAAAGGCAAACTAAAACTCAAGCCAATTGGCAAGACGCCGGAGAACAAACAGGCGACACCGCCTCAACCAGTTGCTTCCCGTGCAGCAAATTCCCCTTCGCAACCGGATACCGCGTCGCCAACGACTCCAATAGCGCAAGAAATCGAGACCCCGGTAGAGCCTCCCATCCAAGCGCCTGAACCCATTGCCGAACCCGCGCAACAGGCGCCAATCGTCACAGCAGTTACCGAAGAACCGAGTACACCGACGAAAGAAGAGCCGGCAATCACAATACCGGAAGATTCAGTATTAAAACGCCATTATCTGGCAGCATTGCAAGCGGAGAAAGAGGCCCTCAGCAATCCCTATCCCACCGACTCCGTGCTGCGCCGTCACTACGAAACGCTGCACAAAATCGCATCGCCTCAGCATTCACAAGCTGTGGACGAATCGGCGCCCTCCCAGCCGGAAGCTGCGACCCAGCCAGCCAGCCCTGTAGAAGCGGTTCTGCCTGAAGATTCGTCAGTTCAGATGCAGGACCTTGAGCAATTACGCCGCGAAATTGCAGCCGAATTGCCAACACCGCCTACCGACTCGGTTTTGAAACGTCACTATGACAGCTTACTGCAAACCAAACTGCAACAACGGCTAGCCTCACAATAGGCACTGAGAAATCTCGGCAGGTTTCAACAGCCGCCCGTACGCCAGGACGCTATGGGCGGTCGTCCCGCAAAAGAATGGCCTGGGCGGAATACCTTCAATGCCCATTAAAATTCCTGGTAAGCCCCCATGCAAATATGGGTATGTTGGCACTACAGATTTTTGACAATCCGATGAATAACGGTATGCTGGGTAAATGTTTGTCTATGCATCTTGATGGGGATACATAGACTTTAAGAAGCGCCATCCCAACGTTTACGACAAGCACAAGTAATTCCATAACTGACCGGCATCAGCATGAATGACATATACCAATTCTCGGCGACTAACATTAACGGCGAAACTGTCGCTTTGGCAGATTACCGCGGAAAAGTGCTGCTAATCGTCAACACCGCCAGTCGATGCGGCTTTACCCCGCAGTTCCGTGGCTTGGAAGCGCTGTACCAGACCTATAAAAGCCGCGGCTTAGTGATCCTGGGGTTTCCGTGTAATCAATTCGGCCAGCAAGAACCAGGCGATAGCCAAGAAATTGCCAGCTTTTGCGAACTGAACTATGGCGTTAGCTTCCCCATGTTCGAAAAAATCGACGTTAACGGTAACCACGCACATCCGCTGTTCGAGTATTTGAAAACCGCAGCCCCGGGAATCCTGGGTTTAAATGCCATTAAATGGAATTTCAGTAAATTTCTGGTCGGCCGAGATGGCAAGGTTTTTAAACGCTATGCGCCGATAGACACGCCGGCAGGTATCAGTAAAGACATAGAGCGCTTACTGAGTTTGAGCGACGCCCCCGTTAAGGCGTAGCAAAACTTTTCACCCAATCGCCCGGCCTTACTGCACCGGCAACCGCCGAAGAATCAAGAGTACCCGCCGCCGTAGCAGCACTGACATCGGTTATCGTCAAGATGCCTTGCGACTCGCCCAAACCCGCTCCCGCCGTACCGCCGGCGGACGCCGAATAAATCATCAGCTTATCACCGACTCTGATTTTATCCTGGGCGCCGGCGGCAATCACGATCCGGTTGTTGCCGGCTTGTATCACCCGGGTGGTAAAGGGATAGCAGCCGAATAATTTGTGAATATCTTCACTGGCCTGCTGAATGATCTCGCTGATGGCGTGACCGGCCGACGTGGAATTGAAACGCTCGCTACCCACCGTATAGCCGCTCGGCAGCGAGACGTCGCCCAGGATAGAATCGGTATAACGATGTTGAAACAGCAAGGCGCCGCTAAAACCGTCGTAAACAAATACGTCAATCCCAACACTACGGCGAGCGACAAAATCCCGGACCATGGATTTTAAATCCGCCAGCGCGCCGCTACCACGCACGTATTCTGTAGACTCCACCCGAAAATCGCGAATCACGCCCGATAACACGAACTGCGCGTTCTGTTGCTTGGCAATATTCAGAATAACCGACTCACCACTACCCTCGGCAAAGCGAATCTCCGGCGCCATATCGGGCCGGCTGTATAAAGAGGTATTAGTCAGATTGCGGCCGATAAAGTCGCCGGTTTCCATCAGCTGATTATTAATTTCCCTAGGGATGCCGCTGTATAAATCCTGGCTTTCGGTGCCGCTAATTTGATCGGCATTCATGACCGGAAAACCGGTGGCGACTATTTTTTTCCGATACGGCGAACCGCAGCGCTGCTTATCGGACAACACTGCCAGCACCTGCACATGATAAAAATCGGCATCCTGCCATTCGTCGACCACCTTAATATCACTAACCAGCATCGCCGAGTTATTGTTGCGTTTGAGCTGCAAGGATGCCTGATGCACCGCATCGTCGATAGCAGCGCGGCGGGCTGCTTCGATACCGCCGCCGACGATTGGCGCACTACCTTGCACGCTGACCTGCTGACCGGACACGGCAACGCCATTCTCATCGCCGCCCCGCTTACTATTACCGCTGCTGCATGCAGCCAGCAAAGCAATCAGTAACACTGTTAGCAAGTTTTTATAAGGCACTATAAAATCCGTTGATCAACAAATACTGAAATATCGTCCGCAAGCCGGTATTGGCTATCCATTCCACATCGTAAAGACCGGCTTCCAGTAAAGTATCGTCCACGACACTGGGCTTTTTGGAAAAACCAGACACATAATATTGATCGCTACAATCGCGTGCGCCGCAGGCCAGGTTGGCGGAGGTCACCGTTGCCGCTTTATAGCCCAGCCGGGTAAACGCCAGCTTGTTATCTTCCTGCAGACACTGGCCGGCGACATAGGTATCGCCAGACATGCATTGGTAAAAACGCGGGCTAAGACGTAATTCCAGCGTCGTTTTTAAATTGTCTCTGACAGTCCGGTAATCAGCGGCACGCGCTTCACGTAAATAACTATCCAGATAAACCCGGTAAACCTCGTCGCGCATCACTTGAGCGCCGACCGTGGTTTGATTGCCCAATTTTTCTTGATACAGCAAATCCGCCAAGCCGCGATAGGCATCCAGTTTGGCAGCTTGTTGCGCTTGTAACCAGCGTTGATTGACCGCCAGCTTGCCGCTATCCTCGAAACGGCTATAACCGGTAGCGCGCAGGGTTTTGCCGGCTGACGGCGACGGCGCCTCGGCACTTTTACCGCCCACGGACGCGCACCCCGTCGCGACTGCCATTATCAACAGCAAACAGATTGTCTTAAACGCTTTCATAACCCCTCCTCCTACTCGCCTAAGTCATCGACTACTTGGGCTTTTTCTTGAGGGCGGATGACAAATTATGCCCTTGAGCCGGTTGAAATTGCTTTTAGCAAATCGCGGCAAAAACTAACTGTGCGTCTTGTCGCCGGCCACTGACCAGAGTTTTTCCAGCTGATACAGTTCGCGGGCCTGACCGGTCATCACATGCACGATCACATCACCCAAATCCAACAAAATCCAGTCAGAACTTTGATCGCCTTCCAATCCCAGCGGCTGCTGCCCCTGCTCCTTGACCTTTTCCACTACATAATCACACAGCGATTTGGCGTGCCGAGACGAGGTACCGGTGGCAATGACCATATAATCGGTAATACTGGTTTTGCCACGCACATCGATAGTCTTGATGTTAAGGCCTTTGCGGTCGTCGAGCTCGGTTTCGACCAGCTTAAGTAATGCTTCTGTTTGCATTCAATTTCCTGTGTGATGAATGAGGGGTTGATATAAATGATGCCTGCGAATCAATTCGATGACCCGGTCGGGCAGTAAAAATTGTGGATCGCGCCCGACAGCCACCAGTTCGCGAATTGCAGTAGCGGAAATCGCCAGCGCGGTGACTTCCTGGAAGCTTAACAGTCCGGCACTCTGCCGGCTTAATTGGGCTCGGTCTTCGGCGATTCGCTGCTGCAAAAACGCCGATAGCGCCGATCCGGCATAGCCCGGTCGAGTCATCACCACGATGTGTGCATAATCGAATAAGCGTTGCCATTGATGCCAGCGCTCCAAACCGGCAAAGGCATCGGCGCCGATAAACAACAGCAAAGGCGTATCGCCCATTTCGTTGCGTAAGGAATGCAGGGTATCGACCATATACGATGGCCCCGCCCTATCCAACTCGCGCCGATCAACGCTAAAGCCGCGAGTATCGGCGACAGCGGCTTCCAGCATTTGCAAACGCAGGTGCGCCGGCACGTCGGGTTCGTCTCGGTGTGCCGGCACCCGGCAAGGAATCAAGCGCAGCTGCTCCAATTCAAACAGCTCTTTCACTTCCAGCGCGGTGCGCAAATGGCCGTAATGGACCGGATTGAACGTGCCGCCGTAAACCCCGATCATTATTGGCGGATATGCCCGTCGCCCAGCACGATGAATTTCAACGAGGTCAGACCATGCAAGCCAACCGGACCGCGCGCGTGCAATTTATCGGTACTGATGCCAATCTCCGCACCCAAACCGTATTCAAAGCCGTCGGCAAAACGGGTAGAAGCATTGACCATCACCGAGCTGGAATCCACTTCCCGCAAAAAGCGCCGCGCCAAGGTGTAATCCTCGGTGACGATGGCCTCGGTATGCGCGGAGCTATAGGTATTGATATGCGCTATCGCCTCGTCGATGTCCCCGACAATCTTAATGGATAAAATCGGCGCCAGATATTCGGTATGCCAGTCGTCTTCAGTCGCCCGTACAGCGTTTTTGATCAAGGAACAGGTTTTCAAGCAACCGCGCAGTTCCACATTTTTTGCTGTGTATTGTTCGGCCAGAATCGGCAACACCGTCGCAGCGATACTTTCCGCGACCAACAAAGTTTCCATCGCGTTACAGACGCCGTAGCGATGGGTTTTCGCGTTCATTGCAATCGCCACCGCTTTATCCAAGTCAGCTTTGCCGTCGATATACACATGGCAAATGCCGTCCAGATGTTTGATGACCGGAATGGTCGCTTCGGCGCTGATCCGTTCGATCAAACTTTTGCCGCCGCGCGGCACGATCACATCGACATAATCCTTCATCGTGATCAATTCTCCTACCGCCGCTCTATCGGTGGTTTCCACCACTTGCACTGCCTGCTGCGGCAAACCGGCTGCGGCCAAACCGCTGGCGATGCACACCGCAATCGCCCGATTGGAATGAATCGACTCTGAACCACCACGCAAAATACAGGCGTTGCCCGACTTCAAACACAAGGCCGCCGCATCGACAGTAACGTTAGGCCGCGATTCGTAAATAATGCCGATTACGCCCAAGGGCACGCGCATCTGTCCAACCTGAATCCCGCTGGGCTGATAGTTAAGATTGGTAATTTCTCCGACCGGATCGGGCAGCGCGGCAACCTGCTTCAGGCCGTCTATCATCGCTTGGATACGGGCTGGTGTCAGTTCCAGACGATCCAGCGACGCCGGATCCATACCGTTCTGTTTGCCGGCTTCCAAGTCTTTGCGGTTTTCGCTGGCTATTTCGGCGCTACCGGCGGCGATAGCCTCGGCAATTTTCAATAACGCGCTATTTTTCCGCCCGCTCTCGGCCTTGCTGATCTCGCGGCCGGCCACTCTGGCCTGTTGCCCCAATTGCTGCATGTACTGTTTAACGTCCACAATTATCGACCCGATGAATTGGAAAAGCCGGCATTATAGCAAGCCGGGCCAAGTTACAACGAATGCGGCAAATTCAACGCCCTTTCCCGCCGTAAATTCGGCACTGCACGACTGAGCCCTTCCCATTGCCAAGCCGGAACCGAGCTCGTAGACTGCAAGCCTGGATTAACAAACTTTAATCAAAGGTAACCTGATATGAGTCAGCTTTTTTCGCCGTATTCCCTCGGCACAGTTACGCTGCCCAACCGTATCGTCATCGCGCCGATGTGTCAGTACTCGGCAGTCAACGGCGAAGCCAGCGATTGGCATTTAATGCACCTGGGCAATTTGGCGATGTCCGGCGCCGGCTTGTTGATTATCGAAGCCACGGCCGTAGAGCCGGAAGGCCGCATCTCACCGGCCGATCTCGGCCTCTGGTCGGACGACACCGAAGCCGCTTTGGCCCGGGTTTTAACTGCGGTGCGAAAATATTCGCAGATACCCATAGCGATTCAGCTGGCACACGCCGGCCGCAAGGCTTCCACCGCCGCGCCCTGGGACGGTGGCGGTCTGGTCAATATCGAACAAGGCGGCTGGCAGACCGTCGCACCGTCGGCACTGCCTTTTATGCCGGACGACCCCGCGCCGACTGCGCTCGATGCCAGCGGATTGCAACGCATGGTGCAGGCGTTTGTATCTGCGGCAAAGCGCGCGCATAGGCTAGGGCTGGACGCCATCGAGATACACGCCGCCCACGGCTATTTGCTGCACGAATTTCTTTCGCCCTTATCCAATCAGCGTGACGACGAGTACGGCGGCTCGCTGGAAAACCGGATGCGTTTCCCGTTGGCGGTTTTCGATGCGATGCGGGCTGCCGTGCCTATGCAAATGCCTATCGGCGTAAGGATTTCCGCGACCGATTGGGTGGACGGCGGCTGGGACTTGGCGCAAAGCGTGATCTTTGCCAAAGCCTTGCAAGCACGCGGCTGTGCATTTATCCATGTCTCCAGCGGCGGCCTGTCGCCACTACAAAAAATCCCGGTTGGCCCCAATTACCAAGTGCCGCTGGCGACGAGCATCCGCGCAACAACCGGCCTGCCCACCATCACCGTCGGCCTGATCACGGAAGCGGAAGACGCCGAAGCCATCGTCGCCGACGGCCAGGCTGATATGGTGGGTTTGGCGCGCGGCATACTCTACGATCCACGCTGGCCCTGGCATGCCGCCGCCAAACTTGGAGCCCAGGTCGAAGCGCCGCCGCAGTATTGGCGCTGTCAGCCCCGCGAACAAAAGGCTTTATTTGGCGACATTCGCTTTCGGCAACGCTAAGACTTTGACTGGCTTAACCAAGTCAATCAGTCACATAATAAATTCGCCCATGCAGTTGTAACCGGCTGTATTTAAACATTGGATATTCATGCGTTTTTTAGGCACTGCAAACCCCGCGTTTCTAAAACTGTTAACTTTTCGCGTGCTCATCGTGCTGGCCTATCAAATCGTGGCGATTGTGGTGGGCTGGCATATCTACGAACTGACGCACAACCCGCTGGCCTTGGGTCTGATAGGCCTGGCCGAAGTGGTCCCGTATTTTTGCAGCGCGCTATTTGCCGGTTACGCTGTCGATCATTACTCACGGCGCTGGTTTGCAATTTCAGCGTGTTTGCTGTTGTGCCTCAACGCCTTGACCTTGACCGCCATCGCCGCACAATGGATTCCCGATAATCCGCTGGTATTGATGTACGGCTCCATAGCCGTCACCGGCGTGGCGCGGGCCTTTATCGGCCCATCTTACAGCGCACTGTTCGCCCTGGTTTTGCAACGTGAACAATATGCGCGCGCTGCCGGCCTAGGAAGTTCGGTATTTCAGTTTGCTTTAGTCGCCGGCCCGGCACTGGGCGGGATTCTGGTCGGCTGGGCCGGCAAGACTGTGGCTTACGGCATTTCCGGTGGTTTATGCGTGTTGGCCGCGCTGGCTTTGCTGTCCTTACGCATCAAGGAACCGCCGGCAGCGGAAAGCGCGCCCATTTTTACCAGCATCGCCGAAGGCTTGAGCTTTGTATTCAATAACCAGATCATCCTGGGCGCGCAGTCGCTGGATATGTTTGCGGTGTTGTTTGGCGGCGCGGTAGCCATGCTGCCGGCGTTCATTCACGACATATTTCATTACGGCCCGGAAGGTCTGGGGATTTTACGTGCGGCACCGGCCGTTGGCGCGGTGATGACCGGCTTGTTTCTAGCCCGGCATCCCCTCAACAAGCACGCCGGACGCTGGTTGCTGATCGCCGTAGCCGGCTTTGGCTTTTGTATGATCGGCTTTGCGCTTTCGACCAATTTTTGGGTAGCAGGCCTGGCCTTACTGTTGTCTGGCATTTGCGACGGGGTATCGGTGGTGATGCGCACCACCATCATGCAATTGGCCACGCCGGATACGATGCGCGGCAGAGTTGCAGCGATCAACGGCATATTCATCGGCTCGTCTAACGAACTCGGCGCGTTCGAATCCGGGGTTGCCGCTCGGCTGCTGGGCTTGGTGCCGTCAGTAGTGTTTGGCGGAGGCATGACGCTGTTGGTAGTGGCGGTTACGGCTAAATGCGCGCCTAAACTACGCAGGCTGGAGCTTAATCAGCTCCAGTAATCTTCGTGTCAATTGCCCAAAACAGCGGTTTTATTCAGACTTTTTTCCGCGCATCAATAAAAAACCAGCACCAATCGTGGCTACCACTAAAACCACCATTAAGATCGGATGCTGATAAAACATGTCAAAAAATGCACCGGTGCTTTGCGATGTACCTCTGTAATACGGTCCCATAATTTCTCCCCTATTTTTGCTTAATTGTCAGCTCTTTAGGCGGATAAGCTGATTCAAGTTAAAGAATTTACCTTGCAATTCAAGCTTGTCCAATTTTATTAGCCCGACTACCTACCAAACCTATCGCCACACTATTCGCGTGCCTTTAAATTGAGCCCCCTCGGCAGACTCAGGGCGAATGGGTTAAGCATCGATTCAAAAATTCCAGTGATGCACTAAGATTTAGTCTGGCTACATAAACTTCGACCGGCCAAGAATAAACAAGCCCTTCCCTTATTCTGCGTATAGAAATTATTCGAATCGCCTGGTTAAAATGGGAATAACAATAAACGTAGCCAAACCGCTGATGCCCCTTTTGCATTAGCATCAGGAGCTATCCCATGCCGCCGTTCGTCCAACATCGCACACTCAGAATTCTGCTGTCGATGGTCATTCCGATTTGCGGTGCAGTCTTCCAATATCATCTGTGGGACATCCTAAAACCGACCATCTGGATTTTTCTGTACCCTTCTGTATTTTTAAGCGCCGCCGTGGGTGGTCTGGTCGGCGGCTTGCTGGCTACGCTGATAGCGGTGGCATTAGCCGATTTTCTGTTTATCCCGCCAAGCTTTACCTTTTACATTGCAGAAACTCGCAGCATCTATTCGATGTGTATATTTTTCTCGATGGGCATACTGTTCAGCATTGTCTTCGAGCAACTGCATCGCTCTCTGCTAGCAGTCAAACGTTTGTCAAGTTTTGAAGTCAATAGCTATTCACAGCGGCTGGACCAAGCGCTCAGTGTCGCTGACGCTGGCATCTGGGAATGGCACGTCCCCAGCGGCGAAGTGTTTTGGAGCGAGAGCTTATGGCGGCTCTACGGTCTTAAAAACAATAGTTGCCAGGCCTCCTACGACAACTGGCTAAGCACAATCGCCGAAGAAGACAGAGCCACAACACACGAAGCAATGGACCAAGCACTCAAACAAAAAGCCGACGTCCTGTTAGAGTGGCGAGTGCATTCCAAGCTGGACGGCCACACCCACTATTTGCTGTCGCGCGGCCAGCCGCTGTTGGACGAGCACGGAGAACTCCTGCTTTATCGCGGCGTGGTGATCGACATCACTGACCGCAAACAATCGGAACACGTACTACAGCAACTCACGCAAGAACTCGAAGATAAAGTCGAAGCAAGGACCAAAGAATTTTTCGATCTATACAACCAAGCGCCCTGCGGTTACCACTCGTTGTCGCCCGAGGGAACGATTTTACGGGTCAATCAATCCGAGCTGGATCTTTTGGGCTATACCAGCGATGAGTATTTAGGCCACCCGATCACCGAGTTCATGACACCCGACAGCCGAAAGCTATTCGAAAGTCACTTTCCGGAGTTTATGCGTACCGGTCACGTGCGTGATCTGGAGTTCGATTTTTTTTGCAAGGACGGCAGTATCAGGCCATTTCTGGTTAACGCCGATTTGATCCGGAATGCTCAAGGCGAGGCCCAGTACTCGACCAGCACCTTGGTGGATGACCGCGAACGTAAAGCCCGCGAACAAAAGCTCCAGGACCTGAACAAATTTCTCAACGAAGTATTAGAAGTGCTGCCCTTTGGTGTGGTGGTCTACGACGAGTCGTATAAAGCCGTTTTCCGTAACAGCTTGTTTGGCAAACTTTTAAGTTATCCCTCCGAGCTGTGCAAAAAAGAACCTCTGTATTTTGCCGATGCCATTCGCTTCAATTTTGACCGGGGCGACTATCCGAATCGAACTTTTGATGACGTCCTAAACGGCTTCATCGATATGATGGCAGCGCGCGAAACCGTGTGTTTTGAACGCCAGCAAGCCAATGGCATTTATCTGGAGATTTGCGGCCAGCCCATCAGTAATGGCTGGACCTTACTGACTTACACGGATATTACCCCGCACCGGTTAGCCGAACAATCACTAGAAACCGCTCGCAGCGCGGCCGAGGCCGCCACCCGCGCCAAAAGCGCATTCCTGGCCAACATGAGCCACGAGATTCGCACTCCGATGAACGCCATACTGGGTTTGGCGTATCTGCTGGAAAAAAGCGAATTGCCGGGCGATGCGAACCATTTGGTCAGCAAAATTCGCATGGCCGGACGTTCGCTACTGGGCATCATCAACGATATTCTGGACTTTTCCAAAATTGAATCTGACAAACTGGAAATCGAACACGCACCGTTTCGCCTGGGAGATGTGCTGGATAATTTATCGACCATTATGTCCACGAACGCCGGCGAAAAAGAACTGGAACTGATCATCGCCCAGCCACCCAGCAAAACCAAACAACTTTATGGTGACGCGCTGCGGCTAGAACAGGTGTTGATTAACCTGACCAGCAATGCGATTAAATTCACCGAGCAAGGTCATGTGGAACTAGCGATCGCAGTGACCGCCGAAGACGACCAGCAGATAACCTTGAGATTTGCAGTTCGCGACACCGGCATCGGCATTCCGGCGGACATACAGCAGGACATTTTTTCGCCATTTTCTCAAGCCGACAGTTCGACGAGCCGTCGATTTGGTGGCACCGGCTTGGGCTTGAGTATCTGCCGACGTTTAATTGCGGCTATGGGCGGCGAATTGCAGGTCACCAGCATCCCGGGCAGCGGCAGCGAGTTTTGGTTTAACTTGACATTTAAACGCGGCCAAGACGTTTGGCTGGCCGCACCGGACATGGCGAATCTCCCGGTATTGGTGGCGCACGGTAATCCAATCGCCCGCGAAGTGTTGGCAGATATTGTGGCCGGATTGGGCTGGAACGCAACAGCGGTCGGTTCGGGCTCGGCCGCCCTTCAACATATCCAAAGCCGCTTGCTGGCGCGAGAGCCCAATCAAGTTCTGCTATTGAACTACAAAACCCCGGGCATGGACGGCTTCACCGTCGCCAATAAAATCCGCAACGAACTCAAGGACCATCACGACCCAATTATCATTATGGTCACCGCTCACGCTAGTAACGCCCTGCAGACTCACAGCGACATGCGCCACGTAGACGCCTTACTGACCAAGCCGGTCACCGCTTCGGCACTGTATAACACGGTGGCACGCGCATTACGGGTGCGCCAAGGCGGCGAGCCGCTTAGACCTAAACATACCCAGCAGCGCCTTGCCGGCTTACGCATCTTGGTGGTGGATGACAGCGACATCAATCGCGAGGTGGCACAACGTATTCTGGAAGGTGAAGGCGCGCATGTCGAATTGGCCCATCACGGTCGCCAGGCCCTTGAATGGCTGGAGACGCATTACAACACCATAGATATTGTGCTGATGGATGTGCAGATGCCGATTATGAACGGCTACGAAGCTACCCAGCACATCCGCCGTATGCCGGCCTTAGCCGATCTCCCCATAGTGGCGCTGACCGCCGGCGCGTTTATGGAACAACAAGAGTTGGCACAAGCAGCAGGCATGACCGGCTTTATTGCCAAACCGTTTGATGTGGATGCCGCCATCGCCTTGATTATCAAGTTGACCGGCGGAACTCGTCAAATTGCGCCGATGTATAAACCCCATCTTGTCATACAGCCCAATACTTCAGATCTCGAGCTACCGAGTTTGGACGTCGAACGCGGCCTAAAACTTTTCCCGGATGTAAGTACTTACCAACAATATTTACGTAAGTTTGCCCGGGATTACGCCGACAGCGTACACACTATCAAATTCGCGGACACCGCTGAAGCACGGGCGTTTCTTCATAAGCTGAAGGGTGTTGCGACCACCCTGGCCCTACTAGAACTTGGCAAACAAGCGGCAGAAGTCGAACAGCAGCTAGTCAGGGGCGCGGAAATGACTGGACCCTTGCGAATTTTAAAGTCTGCTTTAGACAAAGCACTGGATTCGATTGCTGAATATGCCCCCGACAAACACGTTGTAGACAACACCCAAGCAAAAACGATAGACCGGCAACAACTGACAGCACTCCTTGCGCAGATGCTAGCTATATTGGCAAACGATGACATGGTGGAATTTAGGCCGCTGTTGCTTGAACTTGATAAGACGGTCGGACCTACTAGCCTTGAACCGTTAAACCGAGCCATCGAGAACTACGATTTTCGAACTGCGGAAGCTGAAGTCAGGACACTTGCAGCTGAACATTCTATTACTCTGTGAGCATTGCCATGCCTAACGGTCCTATCTTAATTATTGACGACGAGCCGCAGAATCTGCGGGTGCTGGAGCAAATCTTAGCAGGCAAATATAAGTTGGTGTTTGCTCGCAATGGCCATGAGGCGCTGGCGGCTACACGTAAATTTCGACCGTCTCTGATTTTATTGGATATTCAACTGCCGGATATGGACGGTTATACGGTGTGTCGGCAGTTAAAAGCTGATCCGCTTACCGAAAGCATTCCGGTGATCTTTATCACGAGTTTGGCGGATGCCGATGATGAAGTCACTGGTTTTGAGGCCGGCGCGGTGGACTACATCGTTAAACCGGTTTCATCACCGACAGTAAGGGCGCGCGTACAAACCCACCTGTCCTTGGTACGCGCGATCCATCTGGAAAAAAGTCATCGCGACGCCATCTACATGCTCGGTGAAGCCGGCCATTACAATGACAACGATACCGGGGTGCATATCTGGCGCATGGCGGATTATGCGGGCGCCTTGGCACATGCCCTAGGCTGGGGAGAAGAACAATGCCGGCTAATCGAATTGGCGGCCCCGATGCACGACACCGGCAAAATAGGCATCCCGGATGCGATTCTGAAGAAATCCGGCGCATTGGATACGGCGGACTGGGTAATCATGAAAACCCACCCCAGAATTGGCTACGACATCCTCAGCAAAAGTGATGCACCGGTCTTTAAGATGGCAGCGGAGATTGTCTTACACCATCATGAGCATTGGGATGGCAGTGGTTATCCCGATGGACTGGCTGGCGAGCTAATTCCCGAATCGGCGCGTATCGCAGCCTTAGTCGATGTGTTCGACGCGCTGACGATGAAACGTCCATACAAAGAAGCTTGGCCTAACGAGCAAGCAATAGCCACCATTCAAGCGGAAAGCGGCAGCCATTTTCAACCAGCGATGATCGAGGCCTTTATTGCCGTTCTACCCGAGATCTTAGCGATTCAAGCCAAATGGTCCGAATGCGAGGCCACGTCCAGGGTGTGATAACTGCGCATTTATCGATCTGCGAACTGACCAAGCGGGTATTGTCATTGAAATAACAAAATTATTACCTCGCCAAGGGTTGTCTAGATCCGAAAGCTTCAAAAAATCCAGTGTCAGGCACATCCCAATAGTCTGGATTGACTTCCCGGTTTGGGACTCCAGCATTCTCTGGAATGACGGCATACTTGAAATATTCTTATAATCAGGAAGATTTAGCTGAAATGCGTCATTCACACAACCGATGTTATTGGACAAAAGGACCTATATGGCATTGCCGGACCCGTCACTGCAAAGCAGGAATTTGCCGTTGGATTTTTTTAGAGGTTTGGCGTTGATGGTGATTTTTATTAACCACATGCCGGATAACCCCTGGTTTTGGTATACCCCTTCGCGATTCGGCCTCAGCGATGCGGCGGAGGTTTTCGTGTTTTCATCCGGCTTTGCCTCCGCGCTGGCCTACGGCCGCTGCTTTGAACGCGCCGGACTCTGGCTGGGACTGGTTCGCGTCCTGCACCGATGCGTGCAAATTTACAGCGCACATCTGGCCTCTTTTGTGCTGCTGGCTTTGGTTTGCGTAGTTGGTAATCGCTGGGTGCCGGAAATGGATGATATTCAACGCCTGAACATTGCCTATTTTTTCGACGCCACCCAACAAGCGCTGTATGACTTGTTCACCTTGGCATATGTACCCAATTATTTCGACATCCTACCGCTGTATCTACTAGTGATCGTTTGGCTGCCTATATTCTGGCTAGTATCCCGTTTGCATGTCGGTATGGCTTTAGCGTGTTCGGTCACCCTCTATTGGGCCAGTTATTACTACGGATGGGAACTGAGTGCCGACCCAGTGAGTGGACGAAAATGGTATTTCAATCCCTATAACTGGCAACTGATGTTTTTTACCGGTTACGCCTTCGGCGCCGGCTGGGCCAAGGTCAGTGTAAAACACGGCTGGCTGTTAGCGGTTTGCCTCGGGCTAGTCCTGGTTTCAATTCCTTTGGAGCATGAGGCCACGTATACCCGGATTAAATTCTGGGGCGAGCTTCGCGCTAACTTGACGCCCTGGCTGGACAAAAGTCATTTGGGGGTGTTGCGTTGGTTGCATTTACTCGCGGCGGCTTATCTGATGTATCGCTTGTGCCATTGGCGATCACAATGGCTACACAGTCCGGTGCCGCGCGCCGTTGTCATTATGGGTCAACAATCTTTACCGATTTACCTGTGTTCCATGGTGCTCTCGTATGCGGGGGGCATCTGGCTGGACCACCTTGGGCGCGACGAATGGTCCGCTGCGGCCTTGGTCAATCTCAGCGGCTTAGGACTGATGTTGCTGGCCGGCCAAACGATGTCCTGGCTGGATACTAAGCCCTGGAAAATTTCTCAGCCGGAAAGATTGGCCCAAAGCGATAACAGCTACTATTTCGAGCCATTTATGCCCCGGTATCGCTGGGTTAACCAAGCTTTAGCACTGCCCTGCTTGATCGGTTTAGCGGCGCTGCCAGCGATGTTGACCCACTCACAACCATCCGGCATTGTGGCCACGCCAGACCTTGCCGTGCAGTTACGGGAGCCTGATAAGGAGGCTTTACAACCAGTGGAAACGCTGTCACCAGAAACCGAAGCCGATAAAGTGATCGACAGCCGGCAACAGCTTTAAACGATTTTAAGCTCATGGAAGCTCAAGCCGTTCATCAGTTTTTCTTGCAGTTAATGGTTATTCTGCTGACCGCTCGGATGTTTGGCGAATCGTTCGCGCGGCTTAAAAGCCCACCAGTCGTAGGCGAACTGTTGGCCGGTGTTCTTCTTGGTCCCAGTATGCTAGTGCTTAGTTGCGTTATTAAGCGCTAATAATGTAATCTTGGAGGGATGTCACGAG